>JAUSPW010000660.1 GCA_030652635.1 Pseudohongiella sp.
TACACCGGCGGCACCACCGGTAACCCCAAAGGCGCCGAGTTATCGCTGCGCAACGTTATCAGCAATGTTGTGCAGAACGAAACCATGGTTGAGTACGTGGTGGGTCGAGAGACCTTTGCCAGCGTGTTGCCCTGGTTCCACATCGCAGGTCTGAGCGCCTTGTTTATGGGACTGCGCAAGCGCGCATTGATGCTGGTGGTGCCAAATCCCCGCGATGTCAAAACCTACTGCAAAGCCATGCTGAAACACCCGCCAACGGTGCTGGGCAATGTGCCAACGCTGTACCAGATGCTGCTGGACGAACCGCTATTCAAGCAGGTTGATTTCTCAAAACTGAAAATAGCCGTCTCCGGTGCTGCTCCCGCCCCGGTTGAGTTGATCCGTCGTGTAGAGGAAATCATTGGTCATGGCAAGTTCTGTGAAGCCTATGGTCTGACAGAAACCAGTCCCACCCTGACCACCAACCCTCCAGGTCGTGCGCGACCCGGTACCATCGGCGTGCCGTTGCCGGGCACTGATTTGCGTGTTGTTGATGCAGAAACCGGCACGCGTGAAATGCCCTTTGATGAGCCCGGTGAATTGATCGCCAACGGTCCACAGGTGTTTCGTGGGTATCTGGGTCTGCCGCAGGAGAGCAACAAAGCCTTGCGCAGCTTTAACGGCAAAACTTATTTCTACACGGGCGATGTGGCGCGCATGGACAAGGACGGTTACATCACCATCTGTGACCGCGCCAAAGACATGTTGATTGTTGGTGGCTACAAAGTGTTTTCCGTGGAAGTGGAAAACAAACTCAAAGAAGTCCCTGAGATCGAGTTGTCAGCCGTGATAGGCACCCCGGATACAGACAGACCGGGCAACGACGTGGTCAACTTGTATGTGCAATTGTCCAAAGTGGGCAAGGAACTAGGTGACGACGCAGTGCGCGAAAAAATTCTGGCATTCTGTCGGGAAAAGATGGCGCCGTTCAAAGTGCCCAAACATATCCACATCATTGCCCAGATCCCGCTGACACCGGTGGGCAAGGTTGACAAAAAAGCACTACGCAAGTGAGGAACTGATGGACAAGGGAATGCCCGGCGCTGCGGTAAAACGCGGCTGGTTTACGCGGTTTCTGGATACGGTGGAATGGCTTGGCAATCTACTGCCGCATCCTGTGACTCTGTTTGCTGCGCTGGCGCTGTTGATGGTCCTGTTATCAGGCTTGTTTGGCGCCATGGGTGTGTCAGTGCTTGATCCGCGCCCGTCAGCGGCAGAAGGCGCCACCATTCAGGCGGTGAGCCTGCTGAATGGTGCAGGCCTGCGGCGCATCCTCGAAAATCTGGTTCCCAATTTTGTTAACTTCGCGCCCTTGGGGGTGGTGTTGGTGGCCATGCTGGGCGTGGGGATTGCAGAAAAATCAGGATTGCTCTCTGCCGTCGTGCGCGGGATTGTGTTGGGTGCACCCCGACATGTGGTGACCGTCGCGATTGTCTTTGCCGGTGTTGTGTCCAATACCGCAGGAGAAATGGGGTATGTGGTGCTGATACCGCTGGCGGGGGCCATTTTCCTCGCATTGGGGCGTCATCCGTTGGCTGGCATGGCGGCTGCCTTTTCCGGAGTATCAGGTGGCTACAGCGCCAACCTCCTCATTGGGACTATCGATCCACTATTGGCTGGCATCACGCAGGAGGCGGCGCGCCTTATCGACCCGTCATACGAGGTGTACGCCACCGCAAACTGGTATTTTATGGCGGCGAGTACGTTTCTTATTACTGCAGTAGGATCACTGGTCACCATCTATATCGTGGAACCCAAACTGGGACACTACGATGATTCCGATGCGGATCCTGCGGTGCTCGACAATCGCACCATGGAAAATATCTCAAGCATTGAGCGTAAAGGCTTGTCGGCAGCCGGGTTGGCTGCGCTTGCCGTTTTCGCGCTGATGGCCATGCTGGCGTTGCCAGAGGGTGCCCCACTGCGCGACCCGGTCAACGGTAATGCAGATCCGTTTTTCCGCAGCATTGTGGCGTTTATTTTTGTGTTCTTTTTAGTGACAGGTTTTGCTTACGGTCGGGTGACCGGGTCCATGCGCAATGATCGCGACGTCATTGATGCCATGTCGACTGCCATCTCATCGCTGGGTTTGTATATTGTTTTGGTGTTTTTTGCGGCACAGTTTGTGGCGTTTTTTGGCTGGAGTAATCTTGGCATTATTACCGCTGTGACCGGCGCGGATTTCCTGATTGAAGCACAGCTCACGGGGCCGATCGTGTTTGTATTTTTTATCATCATGTGTGCCATTGTGAACCTGATGCTGGGCTCAGCTTCTGCGCAGTGGGCAGTGACAGCGCCGATCTTTGTACCCATGTTGATGCTGGTCGGATATGCCCCGGAGCTGATTCAGGCGGCGTACCGAATTGGCGATTCAGTCACCAATATCATCACGCCCATGATGAGTTACTTTGGTCTGATTCTGGCGTGGGCGTCGCGCTACAACCGCAACCTGGGCATTGGCACTCTGATTGCGATGATGCTGCCGTACTCCATGTTCTTTTTCATTTTTTGGGTGATTTTGTTTTATATCTGGGTGTTCGCCTTGGGTTTGCCAGTGGGGCCGGGCACGGAAACCTACTACATCAGCGAGGTTTATACTGCGTTGGGCAATAGCCGCGGCTAACATCAGGGCTGCGCAGTTTTAGATGTTTTGTTGCCCGTCTGCTGACACGTGCACGCCATAACCTGAAGCTGCCCGGCTTCAGGCATGTGCGCATCAACTGGATCACCATGGACTCATCCAGACCAAACTGCAGTTTGATGGCCTCAAACGGGGTACGGTCTTCCCATGCCATTTCAATAATTCTGGACTCTTCGTGTTTTGTAAGCTGCATCAGCATTCACCTGTGGTGTTGACTCACCTAGTCTGCTTGTACGCAAATATGTGTCGTCAGGATTCTTTTTAATAAGCCTATAACACGCACTTGAATATTTAGCGGTCGCTTCGTGTTGCACAGGGTGCGACATCATGTCGCATTTTCATACCAAGGTACTTGCGCCATTATGCAGGTGTGACGGCAATTTGTTACTTGCGGTAACAAATCCGGAAATCCTGAGCTAAACGGAGCAAGTATGACTACAAACACCAAACTGGATACTTTTCGTCTGTCTGAAGTAACGTTGGCAGTTGCATTGGCACTGTCAGCTGGCACTGCCGCGGCAGCCGAACCGCCCGCCCACGTTGAAGAAATCATCATCGAAGGTCAGCGCCACACCAGCGGTGGGCATTTACAAAGTATTAATGATGCTGATGTCAGAAAGTTATCAGCGGCCACCAGCGACACCGCCAGCCTGCTGTCACAACTGGCCGGCGTCAGTGTTAATCAGACCGGTGCAGTGTCCAGTTTGCCGATGATCCGTGGCCTGTCGGATGACCGTCTGCGCATCAAAGTGGATGGTATGGACATGATTGCTGCCTGCCCGAATCACATGAATCCGCCGTTGTCTTACATGGCACCCAGCGATGTGGGTCAGATGACCGTATTTGCAGGCATCACGCCGGTCAGTGTTGGCGGCGACAGCATCGGTGGCACTGTGATCAGCGAATCCAGAGCACCAGAGTTTTCCGATGTCGCGACATTTGAAGGTGAGGCCGGCGGCTTTAGCCGCAGCAACAACAGCGCAACCGGCATGAATGTCCGGCTCAGCAGAACCAGTGAAAACCTGTTCACCAGTTACAGTGGCAGCTACAGCCAAGGCGACAACTATACCGCCGCCAAAAACTTTAAAACCGTCGCGCAAACCGGACGTCCAGGCCACACCTTGCCTTTGGACGAGGTTGCCTCGACAGCCTATGAGACACAGAACCATAACCTGAGAGTCGCTTACAAAACCGGCGCTGATACCTTTGATGTGCAGCTTGGTTATCAGAACATGCCCAGCCAGTTGTACCCTAACCAGCGTATGGATTTGTTGGACAATCAACAAACCCGTGTGAATCTGAACTGGCAGCGCGAGACCGGCTGGGGACAGATCCAGAGCCGTTTTTACCACGAGCAGGTTGAGCATGGCATGGACTTTGGTCCAGACCGTCAGTTCTGGTACGGATCTAAAGCGGTCGGTGGTGCAGCCTGTTCGCCCATGGCCTTCCACGGAGATCCAGCAGGTACCTGTGCATCCGGTATGCCGATGTTTTCTGATTCCAAAAATTCCGGGCTCAGTCTGACGGCAGAGATAGATTTGCCGGCCAGAGGTTTGGTGCGCGTGGGCGCGGAATTACAGCAGTTCCGTCTGGAAGACTATTGGACTGCCTCCGGCGGCGCGATGGGTCCGGGCACCTTTGAAAACATCAACAATGGGCAGCGTGACAGAACGGCAGTGTTTGCCGAACATGAGCTGAATCTTGCAGATGATTGGCTGGTGATGTACGGCGCACGGGTAGAGCGCGTTATGCGTGACGCCGACGACGTACATGGCTACTCAACTGCCATGAACGCGATGGGTATGCAGGCCATGGAAGCGAACGCCTTTAACCAGGCCAATCGTAAAAATACCGATACCAATGTCGATCTGACCTTGCTGACCCGTTACGAGCTGAGCAGCCAGATCAATCTGGAGCTGGGTGTGGCGCAAAAAGTGCGCTCTGCCAACCTGTACGAAACCTACCCATGGTCCTCCTGGACAATGGCTGCCTCCATGAACAATCTGGTGGGTGATGGCAATGGTTATGTTGGCAATCTGGCGTTGAATCCAGAGAAAGCGCATACCCTGTCGGGTAGCCTGAACTGGCGCAGTGCGGATACGCGCCATGAATTCAGCGTGAACCCTTATATCACTCGGGTGGATGACTACATTGACGCGGTTGCGATGAATGCAACATGGCGTCCAGGTCAATACAACGTGCTCAAATACCAGAATCAGCAGGCTGAGCTCAAAGGGGTAGACCTGACACTGGCGTCACAACTGGCCAATAATGCCAGCGGCGATTGGAAACTGGCCGGTAACCTGAGTTTCATCGATGCCAGGAATACCGATACAGGCGCAGGTTTGTACAACATTGTGCCCATGCAGGGACGATTGGCTCTGTCGCAAGAACTGGGCGGCTGGGATAACAGTCTGGAGTGGGTGTTTGCTGGCAAAAAAGACGATCTGTCGTCTGTGCGCAATGAACTGCCAACGGACAGCTACTCGCTTCTGAACCTGCGCTTGAGTCACAGCTGGGAGTCCGTCAGGCTGGATCTGGGCGTAGAGAATCTGCTGGATGAGTTTTACTTCCTGCCCGCCGGCGGTACTTATGTTGCCCAGGGTATGACCATGTCCATTAATGGCATCCCGTTTGGCATCGGTGTGCCCGGCATGGGGCGGTCGATTTATGCTGGTGTGAATTACAGCTTCTAAGCCTCAGGCGCCGGGCTCCTATGCATTGGAGCCCGGCGTTGTCCAATTACTGCTCCATCCACTGCATAAAATCAACGGACGCTTTAATCAGCCGTGCACGCGGCGTTTCCAGCAGCGCGGCATGTGCGCCGCCCGCAAGCACAACCCATTGTTTGTTGGCATTGGGGATGCTCACAAACAGTCGGGCGTGGGCATCCGTATTGGCGAGCGGGTCAAACTCAGCCTGCAGCAATAATACCGGCACCGTGAGCCGGGCACCGTCAAGTTCATTCCATTCATGCAACTGATTCCAGTCAGCGCGCACCGGATCTGCTGCCAAGGCTGCGGCGACAAAGGTGTCGATGGCGTGCTGGCTGATGGCGCCTGCCACAATAAAGTCAGACGCTGCTGCCTCTGCCGTGGTCGGGCGCTTTGGCGCTTCTCCGCCATTGCTGTCGTTGGGTACTTCTACATCCGGGTCAGTTGGGTAACCAAACAAGGTCACAGAACGAAATGCCTGCGGGTGACGTTGCGCGGTCAGCTGCGCCACCATCGAGCCATACGACCAGCCCCAGACGTGGGTTTTTTCGCCGTTACGTGCCTGCAGCCAATCCAGCACAATCGCCATATCCCTGGCAGCCCGGTCAGGGGTATGCCAGCCGCTGCTGTCGCGTGCGGTGCCACCGTATCCGCGTGCATCCAGAGCCCAGACACTGAAACCCATGGCATTAAATCCATCCATCAATGAAAGTTCTTCACCAGGCACTTGCAGGTCAAAGTCGGGCAATGAGCTCCAGGTGCGACCATGATGCAGCAGGATATGGCCCTTGGGATCAGGCACAGATTTCTCCCATAAGGCCATCGGATGGCCATCGGCAACTACGGTATGCCGAGTCAGTTCAGCCGCGTTTATTTGGGAGACCTGCAGCACGAGCAGCAAGCCTGCCAGCAGCATCAATCGTGAGACGTAGACGTTTTTCATAGGTTTTTGCTCGGTTCTGGACTAACTAATCAGTTTTGACATGGGATGTTGTGCACTCAGCCCGGCTATCACACCAGCTTTGTTACGCTCAGGCTGATTCTGACTGGCCTTGAGTTTGCCGGTCAGTTTTTCGATTGTTATCTCAATGCCAACAATTGCCTGCACCATGCGGTCAATGTAGTCGGGCGGGGCGTCGTCCACTGCCCATGGCTTACTCATGGCGGATTCATGTTGATTGGTCAGTTGATGCACATGCTGCTTCAGCCAGTCGCCATCTTCAATCACCCGGGCGGTGCCTTCTGCATGCACCGCCAGATAGTTCCAGGTTGGCACCGCTCGACCGTTCTCCGTTTTACTGGGATACCACGAAGGTGAAATATACGCATCAGGCCCCTGAAATACCGCCAGTACCCGCCCGCCGTTGACCAGTTTTTGCCACACTGGATTGCTGCGCGCCAGGTGGCAGTGCAGTCGCCCAACTGCGCTGTCATGCTCGCAGTTCAGATAAAAGGGCACATGGTTGGCATCGATGCCGGTGTCGTCAGCAACAATAAGCAGGCCAAAGCCATAGTCTCGGATGTATTGCTGCAACCTTGGGATATCACTTTCGCTGAAGTGTTGCGGAATGTACATCGTGAGTTCCTGAACGTATGGGAAGGCGATCAGTGTAACCAAGGCGGGACCCACTCGCCAACCGGTCGTTTATGACAGTTCTGTCATGTTGTCACACAACTGTCATCCCACCTTCATCAAGTTGTCAAACAAGCTTCATAAACTCGTCTTCAGAGTGTCACAAAACCCGACACCGCTGTTTTATCGACACGACGCCAAACCCACGATATAAGACTGGAGCCGATTAATGTCATCGCTATCAAGATTCCGTAAAAAAATTCTGCCACTGATGGTCCGCACTGCTGTGCCGGCCATTGCCTTGATGTTCGCAGCCGAAACCTTTGCGCAGACCGGTGTGGTTGCTGGTCGCGTTGAAGATCGCGCAGGTTCTGCCTTGCCTGGCGCTCAAATTACGATTCAAGAACTCAATGTTCGTGGCGTGACCAATACGCAGGGCGAGTTCACACTGGGCAGCCTGCCCGCCGGCACCTACACAGTTGTCATCGACTACCTGGGTTACGAATCAACAACACAAAGCATTACCGTCGCTGATGGCCAGCGTGCCTCGATTTCTCTGGCGCTACGCCCGGCCGGAACTATCGAAGAAATCATTGTAAGGGCATCTCCGATTGTGGACAGTCAGGCGCGTGCGCTTAACCAGCTGCGTATGGCTGACTACGTCATCATCGAGATTTCCTCCGATGCCATTGGTCGTTTCCCGGATTCCAACATTGCGGAAGCTTTGCAGCGCGCGCCCGGTGTGGGCATTCAGCGTGACCAGGGTGAGGGACGATACATCAACGTTCGTGGCGCGCCTGCTGAGTTCTCGGCGGTCGCCATTAATGGCGTGAGCATGCCTGCGCCGGATCCGTTCACGCGCGCGGTTGACCTCGACACCATTCCGTCGGATATCGTCAGCCAGATTGAAGTCTCCAAAACCCTGCGTCCTGATCAGGATGCGGATTCTATTGCTGGCGCGGTCAATATCGTCACACGTTCACCGTTTGATTCCCGTGGCCCACAACTGCGTGGCTCAGCCGGCATGAGTGATAACGAATACGGCAAAAACGATACACGTGGCTCTTTGCAGGCCAGCAATCTGTTTGGCAGCGAGCAGCAGTTTGGTGCACTGGTGTCATTGAGCTATTCTAAGACCCGACGTCAGGTAGATAACGTCGAGAACGTCTGGACTGTGCTGAATCGTCCTCAAGGCGAGGTATTGAGTCTGATCGAGACCCTGTTCAAAGACTACGATACCCGTCGTGAGCGTATGGCGGCAACCACTGCGCTGGAATGGCGCCCCACGGATACCGACAGCTACTACATGCGCGGCTCTTGGGCACGTTTCACCGATGATGAATTCCGAAACCGATCAGATATTCTTTGGGAAGAGGGGACGCTGCAATCCGGTGCGACCAATCTGTCTGGCACCGTGAACGCAGTGCGCTTGCAGAAGCAGTTCCGCCACCGTGTTCAGCAGAACAACATTACCTCATGGACGCTAGGCGGTGAGAATGAACTGAGCAACTACACGCTGGACTACTCGGCGTCGGTATCCCGCGCCAAACAGACTTATCCGAATCGTGATGAGTTGTTGCTGCGCTCCAGCCTGCGCCCGAATGTCAGTTACGATTTTTCGCAAGATGCCAATAACCCGGCCTATTCCGTGTTATCGACCGGCGAATTGACACGCGTTGATCGTATGAGTTTCCGCGAAAACACTTTCCGTTCCAATAGGGGTGTGGAAGACGAAATCAGTGCGCAGGCCAATGTGACGATGCCTGGGGAGTTTTTCAGTCAGCCCACGACCTATCAGTGGGGCATCAAATTCCGTGGTCGTGAAAAGACGCACGATGAAGAGCGCTACCGCGACCGTCGCGTCACGTCTGCGCCGACTCAAAATCTGCTGACCTTCCTGACCGCCGAGTCATCATCCAACTACGGCTATGATCTGGGGTTCAAGATGGATCCGGTACTGGTGACCGCGCATCTGGATGGTGTCAAGGCAAGTGCACTCACCCAGCGTCGTATCCCGCAATCTATCACGGCAGACTATAGCGTAGATGAAGATATTTCCTCAGCCTACGGCTCGGCGCGAGTGGAATACGACCGTGCGGAGTTATTGCTGGGCCTGCGCATGGAACGTACCGAGCAGAATTCAAGCTCACCGTCATTTAATGAAGTCACCGGTGCAATCGGTGAGCGAACCGCAGGTAACAGCTATACGGAGTTTTTCCCCGGTGCCACGCTGCGTTACAGCTTCAGTGAAAATCTGATTGGTCGTGCGGCGATCACGCGTTCAATTTCACGGCCCAACTTCCCACAAATCGTACCGCGACTGGTGGAGAATGATTCCTCAACCATCGTGCGAGTGGCCGCCGGCAACCCTGATCTGAACCCGACACTGACCAACAACGTTGATCTGATGCTTGAGTACTACATCGAGCCGCTGGGTCTGATTTCTGGCGGTCTGTTCTACAAGGATCTGACTGACTATCGCTATGAACTCACGCTGAGTGGTTTGTTTGAAGGCGAAAATGCCCTGATTACGCGTCCCGAAAATGCACCGGATGGCCGTATTCTGGGCGCCGAAGTGAGCTGGCAGCAGCAGCTGACCATGTTGCCGGGTTTCTGGTCTGATTTTGGTGTGTTTGCCAACTACACCTACACCGATGCGCACATGAATCTGGGCCGTACTTACAGTGGTCGCAGCCGCTTTGATCTGCCGGGCCAATCTGAGCACACCTACAATCTGTCTGCGTTTTATGAAGCGGATGGTTTGAGTGTGCGCCTGTCGTACACCGATCGCAGTGATTATCTGAACGAGATTAATGCCAATGACGGTCGACTGGATCTGTACTGGGAAGGCCGCTCGCAGCTTGACCTGACCGCCAGTTATGCCATCAATGACACATATGAAGTGTTCTTCGAAGGCAAAAACCTCAGTGATTCCGCCGGTGCGCGCTACTACGGCGATCGTCAGCGTACTTACGAGTATGAGAAGTTTGGGTCCTTGTACTTCCTGGGTGCCCGCGTCAACTTTTGATGAATAGCCGGGGCAGGGACGCCCCGGTGTTCGGCGTTTTAAAGATCAGCTTTCCAGAAGATTGGTAATAAATTGCCGCAGCGCGTCCGGAGACTCCGGGCGCCCACTGCGTCCCAGCACCTCGCCGTTGCCATCAAACAAAACCACTGAACCATCGCTGATATTGTGATCGCGCGCAAACGCCTGCCCATCCGGATGCCCGGTATGCACCACCAAAAATTCCACCGTGTTTTCAAATTCGGGATGGATGTGCAGCATCTGCTCCATGACCATTTCACCGCCCATCACATGTACTTCACGCAACATCACCAGCGCAGGCTGGCCTTGCCCTACACGCGTAAGGTCGTTTGAGAACGAGCCTTTTGGCAACAACTGCCACATGACAGCGCCAATCAACACAATGCTGCACAGAATGGCCAGGGTACGAGTGAGTCGGGTACGAACTGAAGGCTGAGTGGTCTGGGTCATTAACGAGTCTCCGGAGTAACAGGATTGTTGCGGATTGCAGGCAGATGACCGGCAAACAAACGCTTGTATTGCAATCAAGCAGGGGAGGCTTGGCGGATTGCCAGCTGGCTTCATCGTACTGTCACAGATTTCACGAATAGTATGGGTTTTCAACAATAACAACGGACTACTTTTGTGTCAGGAACCTCCGGGATATCGTTAACACCTCATCAAACTCCAACGGGCATTGCCGACGATCAACGTCGCTGGTTATCCTGGTTGGCCGTATTGGCATTGGTTTATCTACTGCTGGCTGCCGTGGCGGGTATTGGCGATGGATTCAAGTCAGCGGCTGGCGATAATGCCCGCGAATTGTTTGCCTTTGCCTCCAACCCGATTATCGCCCTGGTGGTGGGCCTGGTGGCGACCGCGTTGATTCAAAGTTCGAGCACGGTCACCTCCATCATCGTGGGATTGGTGGCTGGCGGATTGCCGATAGGTATCGCCATCCCCATGGTGATGGGCGCCAATATTGGCACCTCGTTGACCAGTACATTGGTCAGTCTGGGACACGTGCGTAACGGTGAGGAATTCAAAAGAGCATTTGCGGCGGCAACCGTGCATGACAGTTTTAATCTGTGTGCAGTGGCCATTATGCTGCCCATTGAAATCGTGTTCAGACCGCTGGAACGCGTCGCGACAAGCCTGGCGCAGGTGTTGTATTCCGATGCGAGCCTGAGCATGAGTGACGTGAACTTCATGAAGACACTGCTGACCCCTGCGTCACAGGTTCTGGAGATGGCAACGTCATGGATACCGGGTATTTTTTCAGGCATTGCCATGATTGTGATGGGTATTGCGCTGATACTGTTTGTGGTGTCCCGCATCGGCAAAATCCTGCGTTCACTGCTGGTGGGCAAGGCCAGAGACATCATGCATGCCGCAGTAGGCAAGGGGCCCATTGCAGGTATGGCGTCAGGAACTGCCATCACAGTGCTGGTTCAGTCCTCATCAACCACAACATCACTGATTGTGCCACTGGCGGGAACAGGTGTGTTCACCATCCAACAGATTTATCCGTTTACGCTCGGCTCCAATATCGGCACCACCATCACTGCACTGCTGGCGGCCACTGCGATCAGCGGTCCCATGGCGGATACAGCATTGGCCATTGCGCTGGTCCACCTGTTTTTTAACGTGTTTGCCATCGCCATCATTTACGGCATTCCGTTCACACGAAATATTCCTATTCAGATCGCAGAGATGTTGGCCACGCTGGCGATGCGCAGTAAATGGTATGTGGTTGCCTATATTGCCGGCGTATTTTTTCTGATCCCCTTGTTATTGATCGCCTTAAGCAGGCTATTCTGAATCACGGACGACACCCGGAGGTCGCATGACAATTTCAAAACGACAGGAAAAAGAACAACGAATTGTAGAGCTGCGTGAGGCAATCACCCGGTTGGAAATCGAATTACAAAAGGATATGGAGCTTGAGCAACATCAAGCGATCGACCATCTGGATGAGCACTTTGAGGTGGTGGAAGTCAAATTCAACAATCTCAAAACCTTCTGGTCATCACTCAAGTCTGACTGGCAAAAAACCAAATCATAAATGGATGTGGAGTGAGAGTCCCATGTTGACCCGATTGTTGTTAATTTGCGCCGCATCCTCTGTTTTGATGGCATGCTCGCCCGAGTTCAATACGGTTGATGAAAGTCAGGCTGACATCATCGTGGATGGTTCCAGCACGGTTTTCCCGATCATGGTGCAAGCGGCACGTCTGTATGCCACCGCCGATCCGGAGACACGCATTGCTGTCAACTTTTCCGGCACAACGGCGGGGTTCAGGCGCTTTTGTGATGGGGAAATCCAGATCAGCGCTGCCTCGCGCGCGATCAATGCCGAGGAAGTAGCCGCCTGCGTGGGCAACAATATCGAGTATCAGCGCTTCGATCTGGGTACCGATGCGATTGCATTGGTGACTCACCCTCGCAACAACTGGTTAACCAGTCTCACGCTGGATGAACTCCGACAGATGTGGGCGGTCGCATCAGAAGGCCAAATCAACAACTGGCGCGCGGTCAACGCCTCCTGGCCTGACGTACCCCTGAATTTGTATGGCCGCGGGCAAGACTCAGGCACGTATGATTATTTTACGACGCAGGTGACCAGCGAAGTACGTCGCAGTCGTATGGATTATGTCGCCAGCGAAGATGAAGAATGGCTGGCAGCAGAAATTGCCGCCGACCAGAATGCTTTCGGATTTTTTGGTCTCGGCGCCTACCATCGTCACTGGGATACCCTGCGACTGGTTGCTTTGGATGCTGGCAACGGACCGGTTTACCCGTCACTGGAATCCGCGTCAAACGGTAGTTACCAGCCGTTAACGCGTCCACTGTTTCTGTATGTGAGGTCGGACGCGCTCAGTGTGGATGGCGCTGATGCAACACCCTCCACACAATTCCTGCGCCACGTATTTTCCAATATTGGCAGCTGGATGCATTTCACGGGTTATCTGCCGTTAAATGATCAGGCTTATCTGGACAGCGTGCGTCGGCTGCGTGAGTAGTTCGACCACTTACTCCGAACCGAACAAGCGCCGCAGGAAAACCGTCTCTACCTCGCGGCGCAGATCATTGTTGGCCTTTTTCAAAAAACCATGTCCTTCATCGGCAAACAACACATAGCTGGTATCCGCCCCGTTAGCGCGCAGTTCGCGCACCACCTGATCCGACTCGGATTGCGGCACTCGCGGGTCGTTGGCACCTTGCATCACCAGCATCGGTTTGGTGATACGCGCCACGTTGTTGAGCGGGGAAATACGCTCAAAGACAGCGCGCATGGCAGGATCACGCTCGTCGCCATACTCGGCGCGGCGGTTGTCGCGACGATACGCCTCGGTGTTTTGCAGAAAACTGATCCAGTTGCTGATGCCATAACGCGCAACGCCGCCCACCAGCCGATCTGAGTAGTGGCTCATCACGGCCAGTGACATATAGCCCCCATAACTCTGGCCATACACCGACACACGGTCCGGATCCAGCCCCGGTTGTGCCGCAATCCAGTCCAACAGGGCACCAATGTCTTTGACACTGTCTTCGCGCTTTTCAGCATTGTCGAGACTCAGGTAATGCGAGCCGTATCCATCACTGCCACGGACATTGGGCAGAATCACCACGGCGTTCAAGGTATCAGCAAAGTATTGCGCGCCGGGGTTCCAGCCGGGACGCGACTGCGATTCCGGACCGCCATGTATGTCGATAATCACCGGCAAGCGCGCAATCGGCGATGCGCCAGTGGGACGATACACAAACGCGGGCACCGACAGTCCGTCAAAGCTGGTAAAACGAATCAGCGCCGGCTCGGCAAGCCGTGTTGCATCCAGATCGCCGAGCTCGGATTCCGTCCTCATTGACGGCGTAGGCCAAGACCCGGCCATCGCTGCTGAGTGCATAGTCCTCAATATCCCAGGGCAGTTCGGGGGAAATGGCGCGCAAATCCCCGCTTGCAACATCAATCTCGACCAGTCGGCGCACGTCACTACCGTTGTTACTGATCGCCAGAATGGCTGCGTCGCCGCGAATAAAGCGGACCTGGTCCGCGCACCGCCTGCGACCACGCCAACAGCTGACCGTCGTTGCTGAATCGTGCACTCTGGTTGCGGGTACCTGGCGCGGTCAGCAGCGCAGTGCTGCCATCGAGGCCGCGCGTGAACAGCTGAAACCACTCGTCACCACCGGTATCGCGACTGAACAGAAAGCGCTCACTGCCTGGGATAGCCTGCGCGCCTGCCACCGGCTCGTCGTAAAACGTCAGTTGCTGACGATGTGCATCGGGTGTGCGCACCCGATGCAGTTGTGAGGTTGAGCCAAAGCGTGTGGTGATTAACATCGATCCATCCGGCGGCCAGTCCTGAAATTGTGCGGAGCGAAAATTCTGGTAGCGCTGCACCGCGGCACGCACGTCGTCCGGGATCGCAGGCACATTCTCAACGCGCGCATTGCCAACCTGACGCTCGTCCATGATGGTGAGCGGGCCCGCGCCCAGGGGAGTGGGTTGAGCGATTGCTTGTGACAGCATCACAGCGCTGAGTATTGCACCTGACAAAAAGTGAGATTTCATCGTTGTCCTTGTTCAGGCCATGCTTCTGATGTTGAACATGATTACAAATGGATGGTCGAACACAAAATTCTGTAAACACGGCTCTGATTTTTTTGGAAAGGTTTGGTGGTGGCAAAACAGCGTTTTGTCCGTCAATCAACTAAGACGCAGGCGCATTACGCTGCGAAGGATCCTTCCGGAAATCTTTTACCAACTGATGCGGATCAACCCGCGTGCGCTGTTCACGGGCGGCGTCAGCCCACCAAATCAGCTGATGAAACGTGCGGCCAAAATAGTCAAACCAGGTCGACTGATGTTCACCTGACTGCAGGGCTCCGTCCCCAGCAAAGACTTCCTGGGCCTTGGGCACATGAATCATCGCGGATACTGGTAGACAGCCGAGTTCTGACAGAAAGGTGCGCATCCCCACGGCCGCGCGCATGCCGCCCCATTGTCCTGCGGAATAGGTGACTATTGCGCTGGGTTTATAGGCAAACAACGAGCTGCCAAAGTGATTCAGCAGGTTAGCCAGCGCCGGGCTCATTGAGTGGTTGTATTCCGGGCTGATCATGATGTATCCATCACAGGCCTGAATTTTTTGCGCGAGTTCATCAAGCTGGGCTGGGACCTCGGCTTTTCTGTATGCAAAATGCGGTTTAAAGACGGGCGCCAGCGGATAGTCCAGCGCATCAATCAATTCAAATTCATGTTGCGCGAATCGACTGTTCAGGCAAGCAAGGCAGGCGGCTGCTACGCGCACGCCCAGGCGTGCTGGCTGCGGAGGCGTGCTGTCGCGAACGGTGCCCAGAAAAACCAGAAATTTCATTGGATGTTTATCTCTATAAATTTATGAAAACTGCTTAAAAGCCCAACTATAGTATTAACCGGATGGGTTGTTGACTATCAATCGCAAATGAAACCATAATGGAACCATTATGAAACCACTGATGAAAAACAGAGGCTTGCTGATGGCGACCGTCACGTTTAAAAACATCCCCGACGACTTGTACGAGAAACTCAAACAAGCGGCTACTGCGCACCACAGAAGCGTGAACAGTGAGCTGATTTATTGTTTGGAAAAAACATTCAAGCCCAGTCGTGCCTCCGCAGAAGAGCTGGCCGAGAAAGCGAAAGCACTGCGCAGCCGAGTCACTGCAGAACGACTGGATACCGATGACATCAATGCAGCCATTAATCAGGGAAGAGAATGATCGTAACCGACACTAACACGATTGCGTACCTGTATCTGCCTACAGATCAAACCGACAACGTTGTTTCATTACTGCACAAAGACTCGCAGTGGATTGCCCCGTTACTTTGGCGTAGCGAATTGCGTAACGTATTGGCGATGTATGTCAGGAAAAGCATCATAGATCTGAGCACGGCGATTGCGATTCAAGCGCAAGCAGAACAACAACTTGCGGATAATGAATATGCTGTCAACTCAATGGATGTTTTAACATTGGCTAAACAGTCTGGTTGTTCGGCCTATGATTGTGAGTTTGTGTCGCTGGCAACATCATTGAGCCTGAAGCTGATTACCGGCGATCAAAAATTAATTCAAAAATTTCCCAACATTGCCATGACAGCAGGCGACTACCTGCGTTGGCGCAGCAACCGATCCTGATCTTGATGTAATTAGCGCTTCAAGTCATTTAGTAACTCTGACAGGGCCAACTGCCAGACATCCCGCCATTAGTTAGTTCAAAATGCAACAGAGCGAGGGAATGCCTGGCGCTTCTTTTGATATAAATCAGGTTTGTAAGGATTTCCTGACATTCACGGGTAAATCTCTTTAAACTCTTTGCCAGTCAGGCCGATGACATGGATACATTGCAGAGGATTACTTATCGACATTCCAGACAACATTTCTATGTCAAACCTGTTCGACAACGTACCCTCCGGCTACATTGTGACTGACATCAAGCAGAACATCATGTTTGCGAACCGTTATGCGCTGCAGCAACTGGACCATAACGACCTGAGCGACAGATCACTGTTTGATATTTTTACCCGCGCCTCTAGCATCCTGTTTGAGAGTTATGTTGCGCCGCTGTTACTCAGGGAAGGCGCATGTGATGAGATCCAACTGTCTTTAAAAACCGCAGGTGGCACTAAATGGCCTGTGGTGATCAATGCCAGGATGGATAAAGAACGCGGAAATGAAATTCACTGGACGTTTATCAGCGCCAAACAACGAGACAAATTGTTTAAAGAGCTGGTAGAAGCGCGCAATTTGCTGGAAGAAAAAAATCGTCTGTTGGAAGCCCGAACGGTCACCGATGATCTGACCGGGTTGGCAAATCGACTGTCGGTCACTCAGTATCTGTCTGAACGCTTGCAAAGCTCACGAGTTCGTCATACCCAAATTGTAGTCATTTTTATTGATCTCGATGGATTCAAGGCCATTAACGACAGTTACGGGCATGCGGTGGGCGACCAGTTGCTGAAAGCAGTTGGCCAACGGCTTGCGGGGAGTCTGCGCACGTCGGATCTGGTGGCACGGTTTGGTGGCGATGAGTTTGTTGTGTTGCTGGAGCACGCAGAAAACGAGTCCAAACACAACGTCAGAATGATTCTGCGCCTGCTTCATCAGCTCAGAGCACCTTTTCAAATCAATGGTCAGTCCCTGACCGTGTCTGCCAGTGCCGGTGCCACCGTGTACCCGCAAGTTGAGCACGTCGAACCGGAGCAGTTGATTCGCCAGGCTGACCAGGCCATGTACAAAGCCAAACTCGCCGGCAAGGATCAGGTGAGCTGGTTCGACTCGCGCTGGGAAGCGACGCAGCGATCACACTACGAGCTGACGGCGCAGGTGCGCACCGGCATCAAAGAAGACCAGTTTGTTTTGTATTATCAGCCCAAAATAAACCTGCAGACCGGCGCGGTGATAGGTTTTGAAGCGCTGATTCTGTGGCAACACCCG
>JAUSPW010000666.1 GCA_030652635.1 Pseudohongiella sp.
GTTGGATATCTGCCTGCGCTTGCGGAATTGGCCAAAAAAGACTTGATGAAATTGACGTATCAACTAACCAAAAACGAATTGATACTTCCACGTCCGCACTAAGATAGCATGCATAAAAAAGCCCGGATATTTTTCCGGGCTTTTTTATGTCTTTGCAACGGTGATTACTGGAAGCGCTTGCTCAATTCCAAGCGCCAGATTCGACCAAATGGATTGTGTACGTTGGGGTCGATAGCCAGGGAACCGTTCAGCACGATTGGAGGCTGTTTGTCAGTCAGGTTTTGTACACCCAATGTGGCATTGAAGCCTGACATCCATGAACCATTTTCAGGAGCAGTGTAGGCAACGGTTGCGTCTAAAGTCGCCCATGAGCCAACTTCCTGAGTCGGAATCTTGACACCCCCCACGGTAGGGGTGGCATTGTTTGTGAAGCCACCTTCCAGTTTGCTGGTCAGTGCTGCATTCCAGTTCTCGCCTGACCAGGAAAGACGCACGTTCGAACGCAGTGATGTCTGCCATCCGATAATGTCCAGAACTTCAAACCAGGCACCACCTTCAATCAATGTGCGATCCAATTCCAGGATCTTTGCAACATTTCCGCTAACGCGCCACAAGCCCAAGTCATTCATCCAGTTGTAAGACGCCTGAACGTCGACACCTGATTGATTAACAGATCCAACGTTCTGTAAACCTTGGTCATAAATCGCCACGACATCACAATCACCAGGACCACCTGCGAACCGGGTGCCTTCCATATTCAGAAATTTCTGGAATAAAGGATGGTAGGTTTTCAACACGCCATCAGTACAACCTGCTGGCTGGGAAATTGGCGTTATGTACGGCGCGTAAAGCTGCCTGTTTGCCACTGAGTTGAGTGCTGACGAGGCATTTGGTACATTTTCGATACGATCCTGATACTTTACGTTGTAGTAAGTGATGCTTGAACGGAATCCATCAAACATTTCCGGAGTAAGATCAATGCCAGCAGACCACATATCAGCTTCTTCCGGTCCAAGATCCGGGTTTCTGCCACCGCGAACAAAGATGTCAGTGGTGCCAGTAGATGGGATAGTTAACGGGAATTCGCCAGTTAAAGCTGAGTTTACTTGAATGGTGCCGCGTGTCAGGGTGCTGTTAACGCCGGGATTGATTTGATCAAGAGAGGGCGCGCGGAACGCTGTTCCAGCACTCGCTCTTAAACTAACTGTTTCATTCACATCCCAGCTCAATCCGATGCGCGGGTTTGTGGTTTTACCAAAGTCTGAGTAA
This sequence comes from Pseudohongiella sp., assembly GCA_030652635.1. Taxonomy (GTDB): domain Bacteria; phylum Pseudomonadota; class Gammaproteobacteria; order Pseudomonadales; family Pseudohongiellaceae; genus Pseudohongiella. The sequence continues at coordinate 1,270 of JAUSPW010000666.1, forward strand.
TCATCGTGACGGGCGGAAATATTCAGAACCAGTTTTTGCACCCATGGCATCGCGTTTGCCGTATCGACAACAGGTATATATACCTCACCGTACACTGATTTTACTTCACGATTGATTCGCGTATCGCGAAGCACATAATTGGTTTTGTCATAGAAGCGAACATCTTGATTCAATTTATTCCAATGTGTACTCCAGACGTATTCAGCACCAACGTTCAGTCGCGCGGTACCGCCAGGTAAATCCCATATCGGACCTTCGAGGCCCACACGGGTTCCACGTTGCTTCTGCTCGCCCATTCGGATGGTTGTGCCGATCAAATGATCGGCGAGCCCTGCTTGAGGCGTTGCCAGATAGGGGTTAAACCATTCCGGGTTATTGCCAAACTCGGCATAGTTTTTATAGCCCGCAGGTGTGCCTGCCGGGTCAGTTGTCAGCGCTGCGTTGTTGGCTTCTGGACGATTGATATCATCCCCGTCGGTGGAACCAGCGAAAAATGACCCCCGCAAAAGCCACTCGCCTATGTCCTGTTCTGCATCTACAAATTGGTTAATTGTGGTTTCAGACGTGGTAATTGGCCAGGGCACTCCGGCATCAGCAACATTGTATCGGATAGTATAAGACTGGCCGGCTGTTGCGAGCCCGGGGATATAGTAAGGGCTGTTTGGCGTAATGTTCAGTGCAAGTGACGAGTTGCCATCGTTTCTGGTTGTCCGAACACCGAGCAGTCCGGTATAGGTCAGTTGCAACGTGTCATTCAAGTCGACGCGTACACGAGCAAAGGCTTTGGTATTGTCCTCCTCACCCCGGTAAGTGGTGTAGTCTCCGGAGTCGGCAAGATTCGGCTGCCCCCGAAGCGCATTGACCTCTGCCAAGGTGGGTCTTTTTAAACCTGTAGTGGGGTCAGTCACCCCCGTGAAACTTGATGGAATGCCAAACATAGTTCGGTTGCGAAGTACTATCGTACCAGGCGTGCCTGCATACGGTGTGGTCAGGCGATTGTCAGCGCCTCCATAGGGGCGGAGATCCTGCATCAGGTAGTCACGTTCATTGGTGTTCATCGCATCCATACGTTCTTCAGTCAAACCAAACATGACGTTGGCATTTGCAAAGTTTCTACCAGCGACAATGTCTATCTGTCGACCGTCTTGCAAGCCGGATTGTCCACTCAGCTTTACATCGACACCTTCGAAATCATTACGCAAAATAAAGTTTACAACACCCGCGACTGCGTCGGAACCGTAAATGGATGAGACTCCATCCATCACTGCTTCCACTCGCTCTATGGCTGCAAAAGGTATTGCGCCGGGGTCCGGTGCAACAGTCGAGATTCCTTGACCAACTGGCCGATGTCCATTGATCAGTAACAGAGAAGCATTGGTGCCGAGGCCTCGCAAATTAAGGCCGCGAGCGCCGCCGCCATTGCCTCCTGATGCGTTTGCAATACCCGAGTTCAACTGGGAGCCTTGCGGCATTTCGGTAATGATTTCTGCAGCGTTTCTAACCGGGGATTCGAGAAGCTCTTCCCGCGAAATGCTGATTGATGGCGAACCAACTGGCGCGATACCTCGAATGCCTGTACCTGTTGCAGTTGATCGAACTATGATTTCTTCAATTTCAGGTTGGCTCTGTGCATACAGTGAGGGAGCGCAGCTTGCAAGGATAACTGCATACGCGAGAGGGTGAAGGCGAACGACCTTTCGTTTTTGCTGCCCCTGACTTTTTACTGATGGGTTTAACGATTCAGTTTTCGACTGACTCATGACGTGACTCCGCTATTATTTTAATTTAAATAAAGTCCCAAGTTAGAAATCTTGAGTAAATCGAGTATGTCATGCCTGATTCGCGTTGCCTGCTTCAAATACTGTCAAGGGGTATAAAGTTTTTCTATAGCAAACACTTTTTTGTGGCAATGTTAATTAACTAACATGATGTATTTAATGGTAAAACTATATCGATGGTAAATTCCTGTTTAGGTATTCTGCTTGTCATTTTTGGTGGGGAGGTGTTCAAAAACCAGCGGTTTTACAGCCGGAAATCAACCACCAAAACGATATCGTATTTTGGCTACAAATGTGTCCGATATTCGGTTTACCCATGCTTCATGTAGCAATGACGAGAAGTTGCCGTCGATCTCAGGATCTAAATTGCTACCTCTGGTATAAACGAGGAAAAGATCAGACAAGGGAGCTATTTCCCATTGATAGCGAGCCTGAAAACTCATTCTGCTGATACTGAAGTTTTCAGATTGAAAGCTTGGTTTTTCAACGCTGACCAGTCGACTGACGTCTAATTGATCTATTGAGTAATGCTTGTCTTCTTTGGCTTTGACTGCACTCCATTGCATGCTCATACGGAATTGCTGGCGAGACGTTAAAAAATAATTTGCATTCAGCCTTGCACTCCATTCGATCGCGCGAAATGCAGTCATATAGCCAGGGGCGCTGCGCACCAAAAGTGAATTCCTGTCGTTATAGGAAAGTTCCTTTTCAAAGAAAAACTTGTCATCTGGCTGCCAGACGATTCCTGTGGTCAGACCGATGTTGGATCGCTTCAGATCTTCCTGATTGTTTCCAACAGCAACTAAAAAGCTTAATGGTCTGGAGCGATCTCCTTGCCATCGTGCTTGTGCCGCGACACTTGATGGAATTCTGAAACTTCCGTTTCCTCGTGATGCTCGATCATCAACTCGAGGTGGACGATAGCTGATATCAAGCGCCAAGGTAGTGTTGTTGTAATAGGTGTATTCTCTATCAAACGAAATCCCCGCTCTCACAAGTCTGCCTGCGGTATTCCACTGATTCTGCAGTCTAAAGGTACTTTCTAGTGTTCGATAGTGTTGTAACCCGGAACGATTGACAGTGAACGCATAGTCCAGAGACATTTCACCGTTTCGGCGCATATAACCAATATCATTCAAGTCTATGTTTTCGTCAAGATACTGACTGGTCAAGTGATGTTGAATACCTTGACCGGGACGAAATGTAATATCAGCAAGCATTCCATAGCCGGTTACACCATTTACATTGCTTTGGATAAACTGAGAGTCCAAAGTCCACAGGCTGTCAACAGAGAAGTAGTGCAGATCGATTGCGTTTACATTGGCTGTCTTGTCAAGATGTGTGAGTCGTGTCCCCATCCAACCTATACCGCGTCTGCCTCCACCACGGGTGTCTTCGTACAATAGTCTGCCGACCAGAAAGTCCTTTCCGTTCGAGTTAATGACCATGGGTTGATTGTCTGAATTGAATCCTCTCAGAGCTGTGTCGTTTTCTGAGGCTGCCATCAAGCCATATCTCAATGCGCCAAGTTGGCCAGTTGCTTTTGCTGCGCCTATTAAGTCTGATGGTCGATTGCGCTCAGTCGGTAAGTATGAAAACCCTGACGGTATATCAAAAGTCGCTGCTGCGCCTATTCGACGACTATTTAGCAGCGTCAGCGGTGACTGCCCGCCTGCAGCCCTTGGGTGTGCAGTGAATATTTCATTGCCTTCAAGAAAAAACGATCTCTTTTCTGAGAAAAAAGTTTCAAAAGCGCCCAGATTTACGACGATATTGTCAGATTCCACTGTGCCAAAGTCAGGGTTTATAGTGGCGGAAATCTGGGTGTTTGAGTTTGGTCGCCAATATATATCAGTACCAATGCGAGTATCCGTGGCGCCATTCAGATTGTTATAAGATGTAGATGCGTAGGGGTAGTAGATGACGTTTGGTCTGGGTGAGACGCCTTCAACCTGTATTTTCGCGTATGCAGAGAGATGCTGAGGAGATGTTTCTGGCAGTGCAGGCCATGACCATGTCTCGTTCAAATGAGCGATGGTCCTTTCAAAGTAGATTCCGATTTGTCTGTTGTTATTACTTGCGGCCGGCAATGGCATCATGGACCACGGAATAAAGATTTCCGTCGACCAGCCATCATCAGATTCCTGTGTTGATGAGCGCCAGGGGCCATCCCAATCACGTGACATCTGTCTTTCGGGCAAAATAGTGCCATCTGAAATACTTCCGCCCAAATGTACACGCATATTGTAGCCATATAATCCGCTGCCCGACGGATCAATCGAAACGGCAAAAGCATCCCGTCGCACCCGTGCGTCTCGTGCGCTCAATCTTGCAACAAGCGTTTCAACAGGTTGATAATTTTTAGCGGCTATGTAAATGCCGTCATCATTATAAAATGCTCTGACTTCTGTGTTGTACAAAGGTTTTGCCAACGAGTCTGGCGTTATCACCAGCAGTTGATTAATTGCTGTGGTTTCAGACCAGACTGATTCGTTTATGATCCCATCCAGGTTGAAATCTGTGCCACTTGTTTCGATTCTTGGTACAACAAGTGTTTCAACAGGTTGGGCCGCAGCATTCAGTGGGAAGAGTGCACAAGATGAAGCAAGAATACCGCCAAGAATGTTGATTCTTACATATTTCATTGGCAGGGATATCCTGATTCGAGGTGATTGCTGACGAATAATCCGGGTGACCCACTGCTTCGAGGCTTGCGAATGATATTATTCCAATGCAAGCAGTGATTTACTGATTATGTTTTTTGAATGGGGATCTGTCGAATTAGAATTATGGACCGAGATATTAGTAATCTCTATTTAACTAAAGACTTAAGAGGCTTTGGCAAGGTCTGTCAGTATTCTTAAATAGTGGCTTTGTACAGCGGTTGCCTTCCAGCCCTTTCGCAATGTCAGGCCGATAGGTCGGCTGGCTTTTAAGTTGATAGGAAGTGGTGCAAGCAGGTTTGCGTCAATCTCCGGTTGCATCTGAGTGGTCGACAATAGCGCTGCGCGGTCGTTTACGAGCAGTAATCCTCGAACCGCAACGGATGAGCTGCATTCTATTACTTGCTTTGGTGGTTCAAGCCCCTGATTCAAAAATATGTTTGTAAAACGTTCTCGTGCCGGTGTGCCTTCCTTTGGCGCTATCCAGTCCAGTGTTGTCAGATCCTCAACATCAATTTGTCTACGCTTTAGCAACGGGTGGCCGGCCCTGACAATCACGGACAAGGGGGCGTCAAACAAGTGTTCCTGAGTGATTTCCTTTACGGGGGGCGGGTTTCGAAGCGCGCCAACGATCATATCGATTCGGCTATGGAGCAATGAGTGCAATAACTCGTCATATGGTCCATCAACGATACTGACCTGGACCTGCGGGTAGCGTTTAAGTAACTCAGACACCGACTCAGGAATGAGCTTTGTTCTGGCAAGTGGCAAGCTGCCAATAATGAGTTTTCCGGTCATTTTTCCGACCAGCTCCTGGACTTCGATGATACCTTGTTCAAGTTCGGAGAATGCAAGGCTGGACATAAGAGCCATGCGCCTTGCAATTGGCGTAGAGTCGACACCAGATGGAGACCGTATAAAGAGTTGCTGATTGCATAAGCCTTCGACATCACGCACGGCACGATGAACTGTCGGCTGGGCAATCCCCATCGATGTTGCTGCGTGACTAAAACTGCCATGCTCGACCGTTGCAATGACCGCTCGCAATTGACAAACACTGACTCGTTTGTGGAACTTGCCTGAATTTTTGCCTCGCTGCTTTTTCTGCAATTCGGCATCAAACGACCGTAGATGCTCCAGAGCTCTTTCGAGGCGCGCTTTAAATACCTCTCCAGCGCTGGTCAGGAACATACCACTGGCGGTTCTCTCAAAAAGTGAAGCTTTCAGTGTCTCTTCAATCTTGTTAAGTCCCTGGGTAAGCGCAGATTGTGACAAATTGGCAGCTTCGGCAGCTTTGGTGATGCTTCCAAGTTCCGCAATATCCAGCAGGCTGTATAAGTGTCTAAGGTTTCTAAGCTCGCTCACACCCCCTCCGAATAATTGCTGTTATAGCTATTTCTAATAACATGGCGCGAGAATCGAAGATCCGGCACGTCAAGTACTATGGGATACTTTTGCTCAACTTAAACATAAGAATAACGATTTTGCTACTCAAATTTATAGAAATCTAATGGGGTTTGCACGAAATGTGAGAGCTCGATAACTCGCTGTCGGACTATAGCTCTGACTCGTCGTAGCGATTACTTATGACGCTGGACAGTTTTCGATGTGGTTTCGTCAACTGAAATTGTGGGATAGTCAGAGATCGCTTGTTGATTAAATATTTCAATAAAAATTGCTGACCAGATTGCAACTGTCTACAGCAAATCGCCTTCCCAATTGAGGAGAAAGGGCCATGAACAGAAGAGATTTTGTGAGCGCAACTGTCGTTGCTGGATTGATGAGCAACGTGTTAGCCAGACGCTCATATGCCCAGGCTGCGCCTTCCATTCCGCCGTTATCTGAATACACTCAAGTACCCGGTCTTGATGCCTACTCTCGATATTTGCACTGGCTCCGAAATCCCATTGAGATCGCTGAAGCTTGTCGAGAACTTACTTGCAATAGCCTGTTGCTGTCTGTAGGGGAGGGTAGCGCACACGTGCCTATCAGTAACGTTGCTACAGAGTTGCCACGTTTTGTCAGCGCATTGCGACGTGAAGGGATTGAAGTGCGTCAGATACGAGGCGGCAATCAGACGGATGTTGATGTCGATGTGGAGCGACTTGTTGCAACGATGACCGATCTTGGAATCCATACTTACTGGTTGGGCACTGATCGTTACGATTTCAGTCAACCTGTCATGCCTCAGTTGGATGCAATCAAACGAAAAGTAGAGCGTTTTGTCAGGCTTAATGAGCGACATGGCACTCGGATTCAGTATCACACGAGATCCAATGCGTCGTCAGTCGGGAGTGTGGTTTGGGATCTGCTCTATATTATGGGTGATTTTGACCCACAGTATGTCGGGATTCACTGGGATACGGGGCACATGTCCAATCACGGCGCAATGTGGGAAACCCTGTTCAGAACCGCGGTACCGTACCTCGCTACTATCAGCTGGAAAGATCGCAGACCTGTTCAGGATCCGCGTATAGCGGCAGATCAGCTTAATCACTCGATAAGGGGTTTGGGTTGGGGTTATGAAGATGTTGCGCTTGGCACTGGGTGGGTTGATTTTTTCCGTTATGGAGAGATTCTTCGTGAAATAGGTTACACGGGGCTGATGGATCTTCAAGCCGAATATGACAACTCACTGGGCGGTGCCAACCATGGAAATACCGAACTTACACTGCCGCGTGATGTTGTACTTGGTGCAATCAAGCGCGATGTTTTAACGGTGCGTACAGCGCTGCAAGAGTCTGGTAGTGGCATTGTTGTCTAGTACCGTCAGATCATTCGTTCAGGCCATGGTCTGCAATAAAAATTAATGTGGAGATTCCCTAAATGAAATTTCGCAATTCCATTGCGCCTGCGTTGATTGCATTTACAGCGGTAGCAGCGCTCACATCGGCTATCAGGTCAGCCGGTGCTGCCGAAAATTGTTGTGCGCCCGCGAGCAACGATTGGCCTGTCACTACAGGTAGTCATGCTGGGCAGGGTTACACGGCGTTAACTCAGATTAACAGGTCAAATCTCAGCAATCTGGGACTCGCTTGGGTGACTCAACTTTCTGCAGAACCGATTACCTCACCAGCTCCTGCTCCAGGTAACGATGTCACTGCACAGCAGACTACGCCAATTGTTGTAGATGGCGTCATGTATCTGAACGTCCCTGGTGGAGGTGTTGCTGCATTGGATGGTGCAACCGGTGCGGTGAGATGGAAGTGGGTGCCATCTGAGGAGGCTAATGGTTTTGGACCTACGTTCCAGCAACGTGGAGTGTCCGTTGGTGAAGGCATGGTCTTTACCTCTGCAGCAGGCGATCGTATGGTGGCATTGGACCAGGAGACCGGTCAGATAGTCTGGGCAGTACAGCCTGTTGCCCCGGATGGGAGTGCTTTTGGTAACATCGCCAAAGTACGCCCAACCTATCATGATGGTCTCGTGTATATGGGCACCAATGATGGTGGCCGTGGCACGCTTTTCGCGCTGAATGCCAGCAACGGGGCCTTGGTATGGCATTTCTATAGTACCTATCCAGCAGGGACGACATTTACTGATGTAAATGGCAATAGCTTCGATGCCGGGCATACGTTTACCACGCGGCAAACACCCAACGATACACCCAATGATTGTTACCTCACAGCGGGCGCCACTCCCTGGATGCATCCCACGATTGATGTTGAGCTTGGTTTGCTCTATCAGACCTTCGGCAACGTGCGTAGTTGCAATGGTTCGCAAAACGGTGAGGGTCGCCCGGGTGATAACCTGTTTGGGAGTTCGGTGGTTGCAATCGATGTTAAAACCGGTGAATACAAGTGGCACTTCCAGATGGTTCGTCACGATATCTGGGATATGGACAATGTGCTGCCGCCTACGTTGGCGGATGTCATGATTGAAGGTCAGGTCAGGAAGGTATTGTTTTATGGCAGCAAGTCGGGTTTCCAATTTACACTCGATCGCACAAATGGACAGCCTGCTCTGCCTATTGAGCACCGTGAAGTGCCGGCGGATACTCGTCAGGCTCCTGCGTTAACACAGCCTTTCCCGCTGCAAGGCTACTTTTATCCGCAATGTGTATCGCTGCAGAATCTTGGTTCAGAGGTGCCCGGTGATCAGAATCGTATGGTACCTAACTGGAACGGGTATCAGGCTGAGCCTGATCCGGAGCGACCCGGTCAGTTACGCTTGGTTCTGAATCCCAATAACTATCTGACGCCTTCAGAACCCTTTCTGATTGGACCATTGCCGTATAAGGGGTGCATGTATGATGGCTCGTACGATGGTTTTGTAACCATGTCGATGACGAGTCAGAATGGTGGTAACGACATGACTAATACGTCGATGAGTCCCGGTCTCAATCTACGCTACGTAGGGATTTCGTTCAGCCCGGTAGGGCATCCACTTCAACAGGGAGGAAATGGCCTACGGCAGATCGGAGGCTATCAGACAGGGGGGCTGGCTGCGCTGGATAACTCCACCGGTGAGATGGTGTGGTACATCCCTATGAAACTTGACTTATCCCGGCAACACAATCCATTGGTGACGGCCACAGATCTGCTTTTCCATACACAAATGGACGGTTTTCTGATTGGGCGTGATGCGCATACAGGTGATGAGTTGTGGCGTTACCAGATGGGCGCTCCCAGCCAGGCTGGCACAATCTCCTATGAGATCAACGGCGAGCAGTTTATTGCAACAACCAATATGGCTGGCAGGCAACCTTACTCACAAGACTTTAATGGTCAGGCTGTATTTGCGTTTAAACTCGGAGGTGATGCCTTGTATCACACTGGACCTCGCACCAATCCTGAGTACATTACAGGCAGTCAGGAAGCGCCAGCACCACCACCGATCGCAACATGGCGTCGTCCAGTCGGCAACACGGCGGCAGGCATTGTGCCTGAAAATGAGATCTGGCTTGCACGATCTACAGGTAATGACAACTCAGCGCCAGACAGTATTACAACGGGCTCTATGGTGCCGTCTGTGCGAACCGTTCCGGTAGGCACAACAGTGACTTTCCGAAACCCAGGTGTAGAGACTTTTCCGAGTTCACCGAATGTGTTGGAGCATTGTGCGACCCAGTTCTTCGAAGGCGAGTTTAACTTCAGGCTTCAACCCGGGGAGACAGCGCAGCATACTTTTACACGAGAGGGCGAGTATTTTTATAACGATTGTACTGATCCTCGACCCGTGGGCAAGGTTGTGGTGACGCTGGACCCTCAGGATCAACCGGGTGCACTGGTGTTCACACCGGATGAATTGGATTTGCGCGCCAACACCGGCATCTTTACAAGCGTCATAGGCGATATAACTGCACGATTTACTGTTCCGAGAGGATACGTGCTGGACAGCAAAGAGAGTGTTTTGTTGGAGACACCACTAACATTCCAGCTCTTCGAAGCGTCAACAGCCGTCATGTCAGAAAATAACAGCGTGCTGATTGTGACTTTTGATAAAGGTACAATTGATAACAATATCCCGGAAGGGACTGCTATACCGCTGACACTCACCGCCAACTTCATGCACGATGGCGTGCAGAAAAAATTGAGATCGACTGCGACTGTTAGCGTTGTAAAGTAGGAAAGCTATTCAGCGAAGCGCTTGCCGTATCGTGTGTTGTATAAATCCAGCGCATAATACGGCAATCTCTTTTTCTGAATATTTGCCATGACCAACACGCCAGACCGCAATTTTGACGACCTTGCCGAACACTTTTCACACAAAATTTATGGTGGCCTCAAAGGCAAGATTCGCCTGGCCATCTTGTCGGGTGATTTAGCGCCTGTCATTGAACAGTTAACGCATGCCCGTAAAAAACCACTGCGCATCCTGGACGTGGCCGGTGGCTTGGGACAGTTGTCCATTCAGTTTGCACAACAAGGTCACCTGGTGACGGTGAATGATATCTCGTCAGTCATGTTGGGAGTCGCGCGCGACAAGGCGCGTGAGGCGGGCGTGGAAGATCGGATAACCTGGCACTGTGGGCCGTATCAGGACCTGTCAGACATGGCACTCGGATCCTTTGATCTGGTCATGTGCCACGCCTTGCTTGAATGGTTGCAGAACCCTGAATTACTGATTCCGGCACTTGAGCCATTGGTCACCAACGACGGTTGTTTATCGCTGTGTTTTTACAACCCGGCATCGATTGTGTATCGCAATCTGATGCGCGGCAATTTTGATCGCGTGAACTATGCACAGCAGTACATGCCAGATCGCGGCAGTCTGACACCTCACAATCCTTGCAGCCTTGAGCAAGTGCGGGCATGGCTGGCGCAATCCCGGTTTGACATTCAGAAGGTGAGCGGTTTACGGGTGTTCTCTGACTACGTGCTGGAAAAGCGCGGCGGCAACCTGCTGCCGGAGCAGGTGCTGGCCATGGAGTTGATGTATGCCAGTCAGGAGCCTTACAAGTGGATGGGCAGGTACCTGCATGTGGTGGCGACGAAGAGTCATGTCAGCTACAGCTAACGCTTCAAATCCCGGTAGCAGTTTTCATGTGAGCCCAGTGCCAACAGTGTCAGCAACAATACACCCTCATCAAAACTGTACCCTAGCAAGGTCAGTTGTTTGTTCATATTAAATTTATAGACGCGCAGGAATGCCAGATCGCCTTTTTTCTGCTCCCCTGACGTGGGATTCTCTGTCAGCGTTCTGATTGCTGCATCCAGATCAATTTTTTGATTGGATTTCAGTTTTTTTACGGCCTTTCTGAATGAAGGCGTCTGCAAGACCCTGATGGATTCAACCAAACTCGTATGCCTCAAGTTTGCCGGCATCACGCTCCGCTTTTGCAATGATTACCTGTCGGACAAATTCGTAAGGTAAATCGGGATTGTCTTCCATCATTTCCCCAATTTTTGCCCAGTGTTCAATTTGTTTTGGCGGAGTGCGGTTAAGCGCTTTGGCCATAATAGTCGCTCTTTCAATCAATGCCTGGTCCAGCCGAATGCTGTTGGTGGTCATAGCCAAGTCTCCATGAGATTTTCCTAAAGTGTAACAATATGCCTCAGGTGAGGCAATCTGCTACATCTATCTTGACGACCCGACAAGTACTGCCTGTTATAGAAGCATTTAAAGCGCCATGCCCAAATTTGTTTTGGTGGCCACTAAACGCCAATCCGTTAAAACGTCCCACGCACTTTAAAGGCAAACTGACTGCCGGTGACCGAGCAATTGCGTTCAATCTCTTTGATCACGCCGTCACGCAGGTAACCATCGAAACGACGTCGTTGAGAGCACGCTTCAAAGTCAGCCAGATTGCTGCCTTCCAGCCGGTAGGTCAGGCCGCCGAAACCAACCATCTCCACAAAAGCGCTGAGGTTGGTCGGAATGATCCACGTAAAGCGGTTATCAATTTCGTAGACAAATCGACCATCATGAGCCCGGGCGTTGTAGGTCACGCCGTAACTCAAGTTGTACTCAGGCAGGTCATGGCGATAGCCCACGCGCAAACTGCTGCGATCGTACGGCGGGAAGCGATGAGTGAAACCAACAAAGGGATCGTGGTGCAGTTTGGATTCCTGCACGGTCAATGCTGCTGTCAGCAATCCGCGCGGCAAGCCGATAAAACCCAGACGCAGACTGGCGTTGCTGATCAGGCCGTAGGCGGCTGCCGGGCCCACATTGCCATTGGTGGATTGCAGATTATTGATTGAGGGCGAGATGTCGATTTTGCCAATCTTGTTGTCAAAGTCGTAGTAAAAGAAACGTGTATTGAGGGTGCCTGCATCGGCTGGCAAGCGATAATCCAGACTGATTTCAGCGCGGATGCTTTCTTCCGGGTTCAGGTCGGGGTTGCCAGCAACGGTGTCCTGATCATCATCCCGTTCATTCACCGAGCGGGAGAAGTCCGCAAAGGTCAGTTGCGAGATAAATTGTTCCAGCGATGCCTTCAGCTGCAGCGTACTGTTGATATCAAAGCGGAAGTCCAGCTTGGGTTTGATGAAGTTGAAATCACGTGTCCGCGAGACGTCGCCGGTTTGCTCGATTTCGGAGTATTCCGCCACTAGCGAGCTCTCCAGTGTCATGCGCGGGTTGATCTGCCAGTTGTGTACGGCAAAGGGCTCGTAACGAATCTCTTCGACAACTGAAAACGCGTTGGGTAGTACCAGTGGTGTCAGCCCGCCATAGGCCGGATCACCGGGCGCTGCTGTGCGAACGCCCTGACGAAGGCCCGAGTACTGCGTGGTCTGTGCACGTTCAAATCCGATTTCTACACCTTGTGATGCAGACAGGTTAAACGTGTAAGAAGAGCGCGCTATTTTTTCCTGGTACCGACTGCTGGTATCCAGAAACAGCAGTTTGTTGCCTATGTCGGCGGGTGTGGTCGATCGGTAGCGTTCGCGAGTGGTGTTGTTGGTGCGTTGATTGGCAATGTACAGGAATTTCAGACGGCTACCGTTGCCAAAACGTCGCTCGTAGTCGCCGCCGATTTCCCAGTTGGCCGCGCTGGCAGGGATGTCTTCGCGCTCGTAGTAAGTGATCGGGGTAGCGGGCACATAGTCAACAATATTGCGGTAGAGCGTGACGGGCGGGTCTTGTTCGCCGTACAGCGCGTTAAATGCCAGGCGATCGTTTTCAGTGATAGCAAAGGTCAGGTTGCTGTTAAACGAATAGTTCATTTGGTCGCGGTAGCGTTCAATGGCGATGGTGTCGTTTGGAGAAAAATTACCCAGTACGCTGGTTTCAAAACTTTCCAGATGCTCATACGCACTGGCTGCTTGCCCACTGACCACATAGTTGAGACGACCGTTTTGTCCGCTTAATGCCATTGACCCGCCGGGTCGCAGGGTGCCGTCGTGGTAGTGTGTGGCATTGATTTCGGTGGCCAGGCTGCTGCTGGCCAGTGCTTCCAGCAACACAATATTGACGATTTGTCCGCTGTTCTGCACATCAAGATCACTGGATGAGCCGCGGATGATTTCGATACGGGCGACCTGGCGTGCAGGTATACGCGCAAGTTGGGCGCGTGCCTCGTTGGCTTTGCCCGCCATGCGTTTGCCATCGATCAGTATCTGCGCGCTGGCGCCCAAGCCCCGGTTGCCGTCACTGGACACTGACGATGCGCCGCCCGCTTGCAGGATCATTTCTATGCCTGGAACCCGGTCCAGCATGTCGTTGACAGTGAGTGCGCCAAATTCGCTGAAAAAGTCGGCGCCGTAGGTTACGGTGGAATCGGATTCGGGGGCCTGCGCCTGCGCGGTGGTCAGCGCGATAGACAGGCAGAGCGCAGTGGTTCCGGACAGAATGAGCCTGGTGTGCGACATGTGCGCCTCCTGACAGATTTAATTATTGTTGCTGGTGAGGCTACAATGCAGAGGTTCAAGTGAGTATCCGTGACCTGTGTCTTTTTGTGACGGCGTACCCGGAAAGGCAGGAAAAAATAATCAACCAATTGTGACATTTTCGCCTTACGACTTGATCATTTTGCAAAGTAGGCATAGCCTTTAGGGTTGAAGGGCTTGTACCTCCGATAACCACAAAAAAACAGTAGTGGAGAATTCTTCCGTGACCCCAAGACTAACTCGCAGACGATTCATCAAGAGCGTCATATTCTCAGGCGCCGCTCTTTCATCCGGCGCGGGATTTTACCTCGCGTCGGCTCAATCCAGGGCTGCAGGCGGTGTTGAACGCCTCATATCCCTGAACATCAATGGCCGCACCCGTCGTGTCGATGTGATGCCTCAGGAAACGCTTGCGCATACCTTGCGCTACAAGCTGGGCCTGACTGGTACCAAAATTGGCTGCAACCGCGGCGAATGTGGCTCCTGCACCGTGACGATCAACGATGTTACCCACTACTCTTGCTCAACCTTGACGCATTCGGTCAAGGGCAAGGAAGTGATGACCATTGAAGGTCTGCGTGGCGCCGATGGTACGCTGCACGCTGTTCAGCAAGCCTTTATTGACGAACTGAGCCCTCAGTGTGGTTTCTGCACTCCCGGCCAGATCATGGCGACTGTGGCACTGCTGAAAACCAATCCACGACCGACTCGCGATGAAGCACGCCAGGCACTGTCAGGCAACCTGTGTCGCTGTGGTGCATATGATCACTATCTGAATGGCGTAATGCGCGCCTCGGGGCAACTGTCATGACCTATAAACTTCTTGGCAAGAATTTCACTCCTCCGGATATCGAAGGCAAAGTCACAGGCGATGCCCGTTACGCCGAAGATTTCAGAAAAGAAGGCATGGTGTTTGCGCGGCTGTTGACCAGCCCGCTGCCAGCCGGTCGTATCGTCAGTATTGATTACTCAGAAGCGCTGGCAATGGAAGGCGTGGTGGGCATATTGACCACGGAAGACCTGCCGCAACCGGCAGCGCCTGCTAACCCCTCACTCGCGTCTGATGAGATCACCTTTTTGGGCCAGCCCATTCTGGCGGTTGCTGCTGTCACTGAACAGATTGCAGAAAACGCGCTTGAGAAAATTCGAATTGAGTTCGAGCGTCGCCCATTTGTGGTTGATCCGCTCGATACATTAGTTGAAGGTGGTCCGAACCCCTATCCTAAAGGCAATACCCTGGTTCGTACCGGTGGCGCTGCCGCTGCGGGTACTACCCAGTCCGGTACTGATGTTGCCGAGATCAAGTGGTCACGTGATGCCATCAATGCATTCCGTGCCGGCCGTGATCCAGGCCCTAACGTGCCTTGGGGTAACGAGTGGGTGTTTGGTGAGCTGGACGCTGAATTTGCGCAGTGCACCTCAATTGTTGAAGAGCCCTTTGTCACCATTGGTCAGTCTCACCACGCGCTGGAATCCCGCACCGGTATGGCGTATTGGGAAAATGGCCGTTGCTTCTTCTACGGCTCTCTGCAGAGTCACACCATTGGTATCCCGGCGTTGGCTGGCATGCTGGGTATCGACCCTGCAAATCTGGTATTCATCAACGAAAACACCGGTGGTGGTTTCGGTGGCAAGATCTTCCCATACCCCATCATGGCGGTAACTGGTCATCTGGCGCGTAAGATTAACCGCCCAGTGCAGCTGCGTATTACCCGTGAAGAAGAGTTCTACATCGGTCACGCGCGCGCTGGTATGCAGGGCTGGTTGAAACTCGGCCTGAAAGCTGACGGTAAAGTTGGCGCGGTAGACATGATTGTGATCGGCGATGCCGGCTCAGGTGGCGGCGCCAGCGGTCCAGGCGCAGCAAACTTCGTATCCTTGATGCTGCAACCCAATGCCATGCGTTTCCGTGGAGTCTCGTTGTATACCAATACAACCCCGCGCGCCGCTCAACGTGGCCCGGGTGAAAACGAGATGGCAACAGCGCTGTCTCCAATTCTCGATAAAGCAATCAGACAAGCAGGCCTTGATCCGGTGCAGGTTCGTATCCAGAACGCGCCAGACAGCAGTGGCACGATTGGACCACAGCGCGGTGCGCTGACGGGTTCATGGTTCCCGCAGGCAATTGCGCAAGGTGCAGAGATGTTTAACTGGGAAGAGCGTAAGCAGCTTTCCGGTCGTCGAAATGGCACCAAAGTAACCGGTGTGGGCGTTGGCATGGGTTATCACTCAGCCGGTGCCAGCGGTTACGATGGTCTGCTTCGTATTGGCACAGATGGCAAAGTTTACCTGCACACAGGTGTGGGTAACCTGGGTACCTATTCTTACGCAGCTGTTGTACGTGCTGCGGCTGAAGCGCTGAAAGTGGATTGGGAAAACTGTGAGATTGTGCGTGGTGACAGTAGCCTGCACTTGCCTTGGAGTACTTTCCAGGCGGGCAGTAACACCATGTTCACCGAGGTGCGTACCAACAACGCAGCGGCACAAGACGCGATTCGCAAACTGAAGCAGATTGCTGCCACGGATTTTGGTGGTGACGTTGCTGAGTTTGATATCGATGGTCAACGTGTATTCAAAATCAGCGATCCAGCGCAAGGCCTGACCTACGCAGCCGCTGCTCAGCGTGCAATCGAGCTGGGTGGCGAATACAGTGGTCAGACTTACCCGGAAGATTTGAATGGTATTACCAGCCGCTCAGTGCAAGGTCTGGCCGGCACCGGTTTGATTGGTGTGGCCAAAGATGCTCGTCACACGGGCACTGTTCCGTCCATGACCGTCGGTTTTATGCAGATCGAACTCGATACCATGACCGGCAAGTACGACATTGTTGACTATGCCTGCGTTGCTGACTGCGGCACGATCATTCACCCCTTGGGTTTCAGCCAGAGTATGCATGGCGGCGGCGTATGGGGTGTGGGTCTTGCGGGTTATGAGCGCCTTGTGTACGACACCCAGAATGGTCTGCCGGCCAACGTGGGACTGTATCAGGCTAAAATCCCGACTTACCTGGACGTGCCGAAGAATACTCAGCATGGTGCCACCAATATTCCAGATCCTCAGAGCCCGGTTGGCTCTCGTGGTGTGGGTGAGCCAAGTCAGGGTTGTGCGTGCGCGGCGTTAGCCAGCGCGATCTCTGATGCGATGGGCGGACACCATTTCAGCAGAGCGCCGATCACCGCTGACATGATTGTGAATCATGTTGCGCAGCTTGATCATTTCAACACCGGCAATCTAAAAACAAATACATTCTAAGGGGTAGACTATGCCAGCTTTTGACAATATGCCCGATATGGAGCTCTACCAGCCGGTGCAGATCGATGATGCGCTTGCACTCGCTGCCCGTCTGGCTGATCGCGGATGGTTGGTTGGTGGAGGTCAGGATACCTACGGGTGGATTAAAGACCGAAACAAACGACCTGAGGCGCTGATTGACCTGAACGGTATCGAATCTTTACGCGGTGTTCGGGAAACTGAAAACGGTATTGAGATCGGTGCGCTGACCACACTGACTGAGGTTGCTACCAACCCGATCATAATGGAACGTTACTCTTTGCTGAGCAAAGCCGCCTCTGTGGTGGCCAGCCCGCAAATTCGTAACGCCGGTACACTGGCCGGTAACGTAGCGCAAGACGTGCGTTGCTGGTACTACCGCCGCGGTCTGGATTGTTACCGAGCCGGTGGTAACTTGTGTTACGCCGATACGCCGGATGCGCAAAACCGTGAGCACGCGATTTTTGAAGCAAGCCGCTGCGTGGCCGTAACGCCTAGCGATACCGCGCCAGCATTGGTTGCCTTGGAAGCTCAAATGGTGATCACCAGCTCGAGCGGTCAACGTGTTGTGCCAGCTGCCAGCTTTTTTGTTGGCCCAGCCATCAATATCGAAAGCACCACAGTACTGCGCGATGGTGAGATCCTCACCGCTGTGCGTATTCCTGCCAAGTGGGCAGGCGCTGAGTTCTACTACGAGAAAGTAGCAGACCGTAACGTGTGGGACTTTGCGTTGGTCAGCATTGCCGGTGCTATGCGTATAGAGGGCGGCAACATTGTTGACTCCAGCATCGTCTGTGGCGCTGTGCAGTGCACACCACGTCGTCTGACCAGCGTTGAGCGTGCCATTCAGGGACGTCCACGTAACGAAGCGACTGCAACGATGGTGGCCGGTATGGCCAGCCAGGGCGCGCGCCCACTGAACCAAAACGCCTACAAAATGCCGTTGATGGACAACTTGGTTACCAAGCTGCTGACTGCATAAGTCTTCGAAAAAAAACGGGGTCGGAGGGAAAAAATTTTGATCCCTCCGACCCCGTTTTTTTTTACTCCAGTGCCTGGTAGACCATCGTTGGGTATTTGGTACGGATGTCGCTGCTCAGCGGCAACTGGTTGATCATCAGCAGAATACTGATCTCGGCAACCGGATCGATGCGGTACATTGAGCCGTATGCGCCGCCCCAGCCGTAGGATCCGGCTGACTCCATGCCGTTGGCGCCAAAGCGATCAGTGGTTTCAAAGCCCAGGCCAAAACCTCGGCCGTTGTTGCCGCGAAGTTCGCCAACCAGATTGGTGCCCATCAGTGCCACAGCGCGCGGTGACAGAATCTTCTCGCCAAAGGCTTCGCCACCGCGGCGGATCATTTCCAGAAAACGCGCGTAATCGCGCACAGTTGAGATCAGTCCTGCGCCACCCGCAAAGTTACGGCGAGGCCCATCGATGTAACTGCCTTGGCCAACAGCACCTTCCGGTGCGCGCACCGCCTGACCGTTTGCATCGCTGGAGTAAACCGTTACTACGCGCCCGCGTTTTTCCTCAGGCACAAAGAAGTGCGTGTCGATCATGCCCAGCGGCTCGGTGATGCGGGTGCGGATAAGTTCGTCCAACGGCATGCCTGAAGCGCGTTCAGCCACGCAGCCCAGCACATCGGTGTTGTATCCATACACCCATGCTGCGCCGGGTTGGCTGACAAAGGGCAGTGTAGCCAGACGTTCCATGGTGGTGCACACCGGTTCATCTTTATCGGCGGTGTACCAGCCATTACCGGCTGCGGGTCCGAGGCCCTGCGCGCGATACAAGTCTGCAATGTGCGGCTGCGTGCCATAGGAAATGCCGGCGCTGTGCGTCAACAGATCCTGCAAGGTGATCTGTCGCTGCGCGGGCACAATTGTCACCTCGTCACCCTCACGCACGGCGACCGTGGTGGAGGCGTAGGCGGGGATAAAGCGGCTGACCGGGTCGCTCAGGTTGAGTTTGCCTTCTTCCATCAACTGCAGAATCAACACACTGGTCAGCGCTTTGGTCTGCGACGCAATACGAAACATGCTGTCGACAGTCATTTCCCGGCCGACTTCCTTATCCGCCCAGCCAACGGCGTGCTCATAAACGGTACGACCGTTTTGCTGAACCAGTGCTACAGCGCCCGCGATTTCGCCACGGTCAACATAACCCTGCAAAACTTCATCAATGCGATCAAGACGAGAGGCGTCAAAACGATTGGACTGCGCACTGACTGACAGCGGCAGCAAGCACACCATCAACGTGGCAAGCTGCGAATAGCGGACGAGCAGATTGGGTTTACCTGACATGCTGAACTCCTTTTGGTTTTTTGTTGTGCAACCAGTATAGGGGAAAGGCCGGGGTCGGAGGGATCATTTTTTGATCCCT
>JAUSPW010000685.1 GCA_030652635.1 Pseudohongiella sp.
ATCGATGCCATCAACAAACACCGGTCGCTGCAATGTCGCCAGCAGTGCGGTAATCAGGGTGTCAATTGATCCTGGCGATTCAATATGCTCGATGACCAGCAAAAACTCATCCCCTCCCAGTCGTGCCATCAGTGTGCCAGCAGACAAATTGGCAGATGCCTGGCGTGCAAACTCCTTGAGCAGCCTGTCGCCAAACTCTGAACTATATCGGGCATTAATTGCTGAGAAATCATCCAGATCCGCGTGAATAATCAGCACATTTTTGTCAGACTGCACCTGCAGTTGATCCAGGTGGCGTTTGATGCCATTGCGGTTGGGAAGTCCGGTCAGTTCGTCAAAATACGCCACATACTCAAGCTGCGAGCGATGTTTCTTGCGTTCAGTGATGTCCCTGAATACGCCCACCAGACATTTCTCTCCTTGCAGGAGAATCGGGCCATGCACACTGACTTCAACATCAATCAGCTTGCCAGAGCTGGTAACAACTTCTGTCTCAAAATGTTCCTGAGGAGAATCAATAGCACCCAGTTTTGCCATATTTTCGCTATGAAAATACCACGTTGCTGGTGGATGTATTTCGAACACCAGCATGCACCGCAGCTGCTCAGGGCTGTAGCCAAGCAATTTCTCTGTAGCAATGTTGGCGTCGATGATGCGCGCAGACGCCAAGTGAGCCACAATGATGGAGTCGGGCATGGCGTTGATCAATATGTGATAGCGCTCTTCACTGGCAATGAGTTTTTCGGCGACCAGTTGCTCGGCGGTGTCACGGAGTTCCTTTTCAAGGCGTTGCCGCGCGATTTTTTGTTTCATCAAGTCAATGGTGCTGGCACTGAGTTCGCCGTACATGTCCAGCACTGCTCTGATCAGCAGAGCAAGTGACCCCGTCATATCCTGATTGGCTGATAAAAGTGCTTCGTCAATATTGGCGCCACGATCCATGCTGATCGTCGCCAGTGCCATGCGCTTGTCGTTATCCAGAATATGAAACGCCAGCCATCGTGTCAGAAAACCAAACAACTCATCCGCAAATTCTTCAAGGTTGTTTCTGCTGTGTTGGATCTCGCTGACTTTAATAAAAAAGTCGTGATGCGCTTGTTCGTGAGAGGCAAGCAATGGGTGGCCGGAAAAGTGTTTGTGCCAGACTTCTTCTTCGGCTTTGAAGTGGAAGTCAGCGTAGTCAGCCAACTCTTGAACAACGTGCGCCAGATTCTCCGGTGCGGATGATTCGTGGACAAAATGATTGGCCAGCTTATTGAGGATGGCGACCAGCACTTTGTGCTGCTCGTCAATAATGGCTATGCCGGTAGCGAAGTTGTTGTTCCAGGGGAAAATGACAAAGTCATTTTGCGCGCGTTTTACTTCGATATGCATTGTTGTTATCCAGCCGGGCCAGTCAGTGCCGAGGTCTCACTTAAATTATACGGCTGGATAGCATATACCCTGGTGACAGCGGTAGACAGGGTTGAATTGTAAAGGTTTGTAAGTAAATGACTACATTACACTTTGATCTTGTACCCGGTTTTGAAAATCCACCAAATCACACCCAGACACAACAGCATAAACAGAAAAATCATGCTCAGGCTGAAGGCAGCATTGACGTCAGACACGCCATAAAAACTCCAGCGGAAACCATTCACCAGATAGACCACCGGGTTAAACAGGGCGACGGTTTGCCAGATGCCGGGCAGCATACTGATGGAGTAGAAGCTGCCGCCCAGAAAGGTCA
>JAUSPW010000010.1 GCA_030652635.1 Pseudohongiella sp.
ATTGCTGGTGATCATAACGGGTCTGCCTGCATACCACTCAAGCATCTCAAGTGCGTTTGCAGTGTCTGGTTTCGATTCCTGAATCAAGCCGTGCCTGGTCAATACTATCCGGCAGCGCGAATTCAGCGCCTCAACACCAAATTCACCCTTGCGCAGTGCGGCCAGTAATTGGAATGTTGCGTGGGCACTGAGCACTCTATCCGCCCAGTCATCCCACGCTGCCGGGGCAGCATCCATTGCTGGCTGCTGTTGGACCAGCGATAGATAACAGCCATATCCCTGCTTTAAATCGCACAACAAGCTTTCAAATGCCTGATCATGATTGGTCTGTGCCTGAATCCATTTAAGTTCAGGGTGCTGGCCCGCAAACAGGGCCTGGATTTCACTGGCGTTGGCACCCCGGTTAATCGCTGTGGCCAGTGCGCCGATGCCCGGTACCGTGCCAAACCGATGGCTGTACTGCAACATGGTGATTGCCTGATCCAACTGTCGGCCTTCATTGTCGATGTGGGTGTCTGGAATAACTTGCGCACTTACGAGTTTGACCCAGTCCGCAGTGCCTGCGTGATAACGCCCTGCATTGGCGTTTGCGCACAAACTGCCAAGCACAGCGCCAGCCTCAACAGAAGCGAGTTGATCTTTATCACCCAACAAGATCAGCCGGCAATGCGCCGGCAATGCGTCCATCAGTTGCGCCATGAGTTCCACATCAACCATGGAGGCCTCATCCACCACCACAACATCTGCCGGCAGCGGATTTGATGCATTGTGTTTAAAAAAGCGGCTGTGGCGTATTGGCCCAAGCAGTCGGTGCAGCGTGCTGACCTCGCGTGGAATGCCAGTGCTGTCTGCCAGTGCGGAGACTTGTGCCGCAATTGATGCACTGAGTCGAGCTGCGGCTTTGCCGGTGGGAGCAGCCAGTTTTATTCGCAGCAGGGTGGTGTGATGAGTGCGTCTGTGCAATGTTTGCAGCACCGATAACAATTTGACCACTGTGGTGGTTTTTCCTGTGCCGGGGCCGCCTGTGATGATGGCAAACTGGCTGCGAACACTCAGTGCACAGGCGATTTTCTGCCAGTTTGGCAAGCGCTCAGCGCCGCTTTGACTGTCATGAAAAAACAATCGATCCAAGCACTCTCGCAATACCAGTTCATCAACGGGCGGCGTGTGCTTTAAGGTTTGCCACAGTGTTTTTTTGATTTTGCATTCGTATTGCCAGTACCGATGTAGATACAGACGCGCGCTGTGTTGATCTGTGTACAACACCAGAGGAGCGTGTGAGCGGTCAGCGGATTCTTGATTCTGCTCAGACGCCGAAGACGCTAGCACGCATAAAGCACTCTGAGTAAACGCCTGTATCCAGGCTGGTAAACTGATGCGCGTGAGCAATGTGTCAGGCGTGATGTCCGGCGTATGCAGTGCATGTTCAGGCGGTAACAGTAAGGATTGATCCGGGTTCAGCAGGCAGTATTCTAAATCCAGGCACAAATGGCCATGGCCATTCTGATGACTGCACAAAGCGGCGCCCAGCAGCAGCAAAGGTGAGGGTTCAAATCGCAGTGACTGAGCTTCCTGAAACAAAAAGTTCGCGAGCTCAACATCCAGCCAACGTATCCAGCCTGCTTGCGCCCAACTATTCAGGGTCAGCAGCATGGTGTTGCAGTCTGTCAGGCTGCGCATGGCCATCGTGGCATCAGACATGTGTCACCTGCGTATTGCGTGGGTTGGTAGTTTGCCAAGTGGATCTGCCAGTCAAAAACAGCTGGTCCAGTGCTTCGATAAACTCAAGCGGCGGTTTGTCAACCAGCAGGCCTTGTGAATCAGATTGCCAGCCGCGCAGGAAAAAATACACTGCACCACCTACGTCTTTGTTGTAGTCATAATTGGCAATACGGCTGCCCAGCAGCCTGTGTAGTGCCAGCAGATAAATTGCATACTGTACATCGTAACGTTTTTGCAGAACTTCGTTGGCGACGGCAGCCTGCGTGTAGTCGGCATCGCGCGATCCCAGGAAATTGGACTTCCAGTCGGCAACGTAATACTGGCCATTGTGCATAAACACCAAGTCTATAAACCCTTTGATCATGCCGTTAAGTTGAGCGGCCTGCAGTAGGGGGCGCGGCTGCTCCGGCAACAAAAAGTGCTGGCAGAGTGTATCCAGTTTTGTTGCGTCGACATGATGCGCCGCAAATAGAAATTCCAGTTCAGCCTGGCAGATTTCCAGGTCACTCAGTGTCAAAGAGACTGATGCATCGAGTTTAAAATCCGTCTGTAAAAACCCTGCCAGCCAGTGGTCCAGACGGGTGATATCTTCCTGCCAGCCCTGCAGTTCACAAGCGGTGTGAATTTCCTGTAAACGGGCATCATGATTATCTGCCGCCAGCTTAAACCCGTGTTCTGCTGCCCACTCAAGCAAACCATGCAGGAAAGTGCCTGGCCCCGGGCCGCGATGAAATCCATGCAAACCAGCATGATGTCTGCTGAACGCGGGCGACGCCTCAGCGCGATCCTGCTTGTTGAATGCCTGGGATTCTTCAGCGATCTGATCGTCACGCGCAACATCTGGTGAAGTGCCGCCAGCACCGGATTTGAGTGCCGAGTAGCTGGCAATCCACCAGTTTTCAGCAGGGCTGCGCTCTGAAACGCGCGCGGCCTTTGTACAGCGTGCAACAGGCGTAGGAACCTGCAAGGATGCCGTGGATAGTGCCGATGCTGGATCTGATGTCAGCTGGTAACAGATATTTTTGCACTCAGCAGCCCAGTGTTTGAGGACTTCTTCCGTACGTGCTGGCGGTAAAACCTCGCTTGCCGCCATCAGATAACCCAGTGCACTTTTATGCAGGGATGAGCTGCGACTATTGCCCACACTGATGCTGGCGACACCGACCCAGATGGCATGACGGGCACGGGTCAGTGCCACATACAACAATCTGAGATCTTCCGAAAGACGCTCCTGGTCGGCCTGTAACCATGCGGCTTCATCCTTGTCTTGCCCGGACACTTCCAGTCGACGTTGGCCTGTGTGGGTGGCGTCCACAATCATGACCTGTTTCTGTTTTTTATCGATCTGGCGGTAAGCTGCTGCAAACGGTACAAACACCAGCGGATACTCAAGGCCTTTGGATTTGTGGATGGTCACCACTCGAATAAGGTCATCATCACTTTCAAGGCGCAGGATTTCTTCTTCGCCCGGTTCACTGATCTGTTCGGCCAGATGCCGTATCAATGCCTGTTCGCCTTCATGTTGAGCGCTGGCTTTTTGCAAATATTCAGCCAGATGGAGCAGATTGGTCAGCCGGCGTTCACCATTGCCGCTATCAATCAGTCGCTGTGGTAAGTGGTAGTGTTGCATCAGTGCGCGCAGCATAGGCAGCACACCTTGCGTGCGCCATAACTGTTGCAGACGTCGAAACAAGGCGGTTTGTTGTTCCCAGTAAAATTCATCGTCCAGCATGGCCTGCAAGTCGTCGAGTGGCATATTCAATGACGCAGTGGCCAGCGCTGCACGCAGTTTGCGCTCATTGCCGGGCTCCGCACAGGCAAATAACCAATACAAGAGATCTGACGCTTCCGCAGTTTGAAACACCGATTCTCGGTCAGATAAATACACGCTTGGCAAAGATTGCGCTTGCAGGGCCTGCCGGATCTGGTCGGATTCCATGTGGCTGCGTACCAGAATGGCGATGTCTTTCGGACGCAGAGGCTGCAGTGTATTGTTGATCTGGAAACCTGTGTTGTGGTCGCGGAGCAGTTGTGCAATTTCTTGTGCACAGCGCTCGGCCATGCGTGCACGATAACTGCCGGTGGACACTGTCTCGGAGGCATTGTTCTCATTGACCACATGCCACAGCGTCAGTGCTGCGGCTTCATTGCCGCGGATAAACAATTTTTCCTGACGACCTTTGGCGTCTACCTCGAGAAAAGGCAAGGGGTTGTGATCGGCATTTTTAAACCTGAAAGCGCCTTCTGCATAGTGTTCAGCCTGGGCAAATACATAGTTGACTGCAGTGACTGCCGCCTGAGAAGAACGGTAGTTCATGGTCAGGTTGTAATGACGGCCTTGTGTTGCTTCTCGCGCCTGCAGATAGGTATGAATGTCAGCATTACGGAATGAATAGATTGCCTGTTTAGGATCACCAATCAGGATGATGGCACTGCTGCTGTCATTGGCAGCCAGTTGATAGATACGATCAAAAATGCGGTATTGCAGGGGATCGGTATCCTGAAATTCGTCTATCATGGCCACCGGGAAATCGCGTCGGATTTGCCTGGCCAGATGCTCGCCCTGCGCACCCTGTAATGCGCGATCAAGTTGAAGCAGCAAGTCGTCAAATCCGAGTTCTGCTTTTTCCTGTAAGCGTTTATGTAACGCGTGCTCCAGCCAGCGGGCGGCATGGACAACAACACAGGCTCGCACATCGGGCGCGTTTGAGTCGTCCAGGCTGTTTTCTTCAGTCAGCAGTTCCGCGATTTTTGTCAGCGCCAGGTGTTGCGGCTGATCGGGCACTGAATTGCCTATTTTTTTGAGTTTCCAGCTGTCAGCAGCAAAGCGTTCAAAACGTGTGGGCCGTTCGCCACCCGCTGCCCAGTCAGACAGTTTCTGTTTGAGCGCAGCAAAATCATCATCATTCTTGGCTTCGCTATAGCTGCTCAATGAAAGCGCTGGGCGTATTTTATCCAGCAAGGCATTCAGTTCAATTTGATGTGTTGTCCAATAGAAGCGTGCATCAATATCCAATTGCTCCAGTTTGGCAGCATTCTGCGCAAACGGGCGCAATGCCTGTTGAAGATTTGCTGTCACCGGCACATCCTGTCCGGCGAAACTCAAACGGGTATTGGTTTTGTTGATCAGCGGACGTACAGCGCTTAACACCGCGTCGGGATCAGAAAATATTTTTTGAACCAGGCGGGCGCTCTGCACATCCAGCGCATAAAAATGCTGACGCCAGTAGTCACGCATCAGATCAGCCAGAATATCGTGTTGATTGGTGATCAGCTCTTGCTGGAATAGACTGCCGCTGTCGAAGGCGTGTTCGCGTAGCATGCGATAACACCAACCGTGAATGGTAGACACGGCTGCCTGATCCATGGCTTGTGCAGCAAGGCTTAACAGACGTGCACACTGCGGCCACTGTTCAAGCGGATAATCACTACGCAGCGCAAGCAGATCGTCATCAGCCATTGCATTGGCGGACATAAAACAATGCGCTGCGTCTGACAGGCGCGAGCGTATGCGATCCTTTAACTCTTGTGTGGCGGCATCGGTGAATGTCACCACCAGAATTTCATCAGGATTGAGCGCGCGAGTGAATGCGTTGGAGGCGCCATGCTGCAGTATCAATCGTGTGTAGAGCAGGGCTATTGTGTAGGTTTTGCCGGTGCCGGCGCTGGCCTCAATCAAACGGCTGCCGTGCAGCGGAAAGCTGCGGATATTCAAGGCTTGGCTCATGCGGCGTCTCCTGCTGACTGGCTCTTGCGGTGGCGTAACCAGTGCTCGGTCAGCCCGCCATACAGTGCGTCACTGTCATCAGAGAAACCGCTGCTGTTCAAGAGATCAAACGCCGGCCACAGCCGGTACAGGGCGTAATGCTGTTGAACCTCGCCGGTCATCATAAAGCCGCCTTCGTAAATTTCCTGGGCCACAGATTCCGGCGACTTTTCATCGGGCGTGGTCAACAAGGCACAACTGGTTTTAACACACGCTGCTAGCG
>JAUSPW010000012.1 GCA_030652635.1 Pseudohongiella sp.
AACCACGGGGTAATTAACTGCCACTGCTCAGTGATGCACTTTTTAGAATTCATTTCCCAACCGGCCGCGTGTTTTTGCAATTTGTTCTCCGGCAACACAATCACCCTTGATGGCGTTTTATAGCATTGATCCTGAAAACTGAGCGACTGAAATTTCAGAACGCACTGGCTATAATTACTTTTCGGACTTACCCGGCACTTAGTCAACTACCACCGGTGAGCACTGCCAGCGGGCACACCCTGAGTGTCATAACGCCCCTGCTCAGGCGCCCAAGTGTGTTGGCGCGTCTTTTGCGCTCGCAAAAGACGTGACGGCATGCTTTGGTCGCTCTGCAGCGGATTGTTATGCGTCATTCTGAGCTTTGACCTCTTCATATTTCGGAGCTCTACGAAGCCACCAACACGCGCGAATTCCATAGACTAGCATCCCAACGACGAAAACATAAAATATGATCCATCCTATGTTTGCGGTGCCTCCCATAATCTTTAAGGTAATCTCCAGGACGAACCAAGCCAAAACTAAACCACCAACTATCCAACCCTTTCCAACATAAACCCGATACGCGAAGAATAAGAGAAACGGGAGAAGAATTGCAGAACCATTAATTTGATCTTGTACCCTTTGCGCATCCAGCGCTCCCATGTCTACGGGACTCTGGTTGAGATACACAACAAAGACCATTCCCAATATATTCATAGCGGAAAAGATCAAAACACCAATAGCCCCTTGCTTCGCGAGACCCTTTGCGTCTTCTTTCCGTTCAATACTAGGAAACCATTTCGAAAATATATCCAATTTCACATTTTCCTTCATCCTATGATTTCAATGGGTAACTCGGATGCATAGTGCCCGCACAAACGCGGCCAGCGGGAGCTATTGCTGTGGATTGCTATGCATGGGATATGTCTCTTATTTGAGCAGCGAGCTTAGCCAATTTATCGTAATCCTCTCGCTTGCCGTCATGGGATGAAATGTATCCCTCGTAGTGGCCAAAGTACTTATCCACGTTTGACGATATTTTTTTGAACTCCGAACTATCTCCTGTGCCATGCATCGGGAAGAGCTTTGCATGAAGATGATCAACGCCGTAGCCCTCGAAGATCATCCCTGTGCGAGCTACCCCATCAAGTGCCCGATCAAGAAGGAGACCCACCTGCTTGCTTGCGTAGATTAGCGCATTGATATCATCTTGCTGCTGGGCGAATAGATAGCTAGATAGGTGCTTTTTAGGAATTACTACCGAAAAGCCAAGTGTGTTTGGGCGGCTCGAAAGAAAGGCCAAATGCGAAGCGTCTTCCCATATCTTGTGACATGGAATATCCCCAGACACGATGTCACAGAAAACACAACTCACAGAGTAGTCCTCTTACTGAATGCATAACGCCCCTGTTAAGGAGCCAAAGTATGTTGGCGTGGCTTTTGCGCCCTTTGCAAAAGGCATGACGACATATTTTGGTCTCTTTTCAACGGTTTGTTAGGCGCGAACACACTAATCCACAACAAGCATTTTTGGTGTTTTGTAGAGAACAGATTTCTGCACCTTTTTTGAGAACCCAATCTTCTCATTGAAATAGTAAATAAGAGCCTGGGCCAGTTCGTCAGGCGCTCGAGGGTCGATCAGAATACTATCAATCAGCTTCTTGGCTTTGACCTTAATTTTCAAACCTTTAACCACATCCTCTTCGGCAGCCTCAGGAAAATACAATACCGCCCTATACTCAAACTCGTGGTCATAAGCGTCTCGCTTCATGTACATCAAGTCTGTTGCTCTCTGAAGTATAAATTTTTCTGCAAGGTCCTCTCGGATTTTAGTAGCCTCTTGGTTTATTTCAGACTGTGTGTGATATGTAACGTCGCCCAATCTGAGTTTCATTCCAAGTTTATTGGCCTCCGGTTTTAAGGCATCTCTAAGCAACTTTGTGCTTGTCCCAATTCGAACTCCAAGGTGGTTTGGAGAATATATGCGCCACATAGCGTCTGAAGCTCCCTTACTGCACCAGCACTGCGCATAAATCTTCTTGGAGTAACGATGACTTAGCCGCGTTTCATACGGATCGTCCCACGTAGATGGATGCGAAAAGTGAATCTCGCCTTTTTCAAAAATTTGAACGGCGTGCTCGAAGCTAATAATTTTGTACAACCGTCCTGAAGAATTATTCATCCTAAATATTCTCTAGCGTGTAAACGTGCCACGATGTGCGCATGAGTCGCCTAACGCCCGTGCTCACGCGCAATTTTGGAGCTGCGAAGCAGCATAGAAATTGTCGTCGTGCAGCCGATTGTTATGTGAATTGCCAATTATTTACTCCGCAGCCAACCTTATGCTGATCATGCCTAAGTTATATAGCCAGCGCTCATGTACATCACTGGCAACCAGACTATACAAGCAAGCATGATAGAGCTGGCAAAGACCAAAACGAGGCTGCTTACCGTAGCATGTCCAAGATAGATTTTTGGCTTGAACATATACAGTTCTGCGATCAGCAGCACGGTTTGCCCAACGTTGCTCCGCATCTCCGATAAGCGCATGTAGATGGAACCGATTATTGATTTGCCATAAGCCAGAAGAAAAACAATTAGTGCCTCCAGCCCCATGAGGTCCGCGACGATGATAAATTCAAGCGTGAATGGCACTATAAATGGGGCAACCACAATTAGTACTAAAATCAGGCCCAACTTGATCAAGGTGCTTTTCTTGAATTCAATCTTCACGATGGCTCACCAATTAGCGTATCAATCCCTTCTTCCTGAATTGTGGATTTGACTTCAATAAGTGCAGCTTCATCAGTCGGAAACTGATCATCCCATACAGTTGAATTTCCATACTGATCCACTACTTCGAGATACCAGTCGCTGCCGTTGCCGCGATATATATCGATCTGCACTTTTTTGTCACCGTCACTCAGCTCTTGGCATAACGGGCTCATTTCCAATTCAAATTCTTCGTCCATCAATTTCTCCGATAATGCTGAGGATCACATAACGCCCCTGCTCAGGCGCCAAAGTATATTGGCGTGGCTTTTGCGGAAGCAAAAGACATGACGATATATTTTGGTCGCTCTGAAGCGGATTGTTAGGTGCCTTCACGGTAAATTGATCCTGTATCGGTAAGCTTTTTTTCCACCGAGTGCGGAAGTTCTTTGAAACGCCTCACAAAATTCAGCTCCACACTTCTCTACAACTTTTTGTGAAACAACATTATCAGGGTCCGTGGTAACTGTTATATATCGTAGCCCGGTGAAGCTTAACTGAGCCAATAATTGAGATAGTGCAGCTGTTGCGTAACCTCTGCCGCGCTTCCATGGCACAACAGCGTATCCAATGTGCCCTGGCACATGAGGTGGAAGATCTTCTGTTCCTAGCTCCCATCGGAAACCAATAACCCCACAAAACTCTCCATCCCAGATCCAACGTATAAATCCCGGCAGCCTTTCAGTATGTGAACCGTCAGGCATCTTTATAAGCCCACCTTTCGCTTCCAAATCAGTTAAACCAGCAAGAAAGCTTTGAGAGTCTTTTGAAATGGCTTCGAGTTCTTCGTTTGCGGCCTCGGGGCGAAGATTGTTTGGTGACCACCCTTTTTGCAATGCAGTTTTATAGGATTCAAGATGGTCAATCGAAGGAACAAGTATTTTGACTTTGGTATCCATATTCACTTCATTAGTCGAGTGTACTGTTGGCTTGTGGCATCGCGCACCTAACATCTATGGACGCCCCATTTTGTGCAAGCTCTACTTTCTAAACGAATCTGGTATTGCAGCCATCTATTCGGATTCATTTTGGGCCTGTGCCCGATCCCGGATGAGCTTCGCTGGACTGGTGCTAATCATTTGGTCGTGCTCAAAGTCACGATGTTAGGAGCAGCTTTTCCCGTCCACGGTCCTACCTGTTTCGTCTTCTCTCGTATTGCCTGCGCAAACCTTGACGTTTAAATAATTTCTATCGTTTTTAAACCATCGCCTGTTGGTAACAACCACCTTTCCTTAATAGAGCCCAGGCAATTCGTGCCAGCTTGTTAGCCATAGCGACAATCACAACATTTTTATGTGCTCTGGCGGATAGACTCATTAACCACGCAGTTGTATCACGCTTTGGATTCATATGTCGTATAACGGCTCTCGCCCCATGAATCAACATCCGCCGCAAGTATCCATCGCCGCGCTTGCTGATTCCTTGCAGCCGCTGCTTGCCTCCACTCGAGTGCTGTTTTGGAACGAGACCCAGCCAAGCAGCCAACTGCCGGCCTGACTTGAATGTACGCCCCTCGCCTACTGAGGCTACCAGAGCAGAAGCTGTAAGCCTGCCAATCCCCGGCACTGTCTCTAACCTGGTGCATGCCTCACTGTCACGACTGCTCTGGTTGATCTCATTGTCGAGCGAAGCTATGTGCTGCTCTAAAGACTCAAGACGCTGCCGCATTTTTATCACATGCCGTTTCAGTAGCTCTGAGCATCTGTGCTCAACCGAGCCGTATTCATTTCGAAACCAGTGCTGCATTCGACTTGGTCCCACGGGTATTGAAAACCCGAATTCAGCCAGTGTTGCCCGCAAGCGGTTAATCAGAGCCGTTCGCTCTTTTATGGCACCGTCTCTTTCTCGATGAATGAGCAGCAGCACCTGCTGGTCTGGGTTCTTTATCTCAACAAACCTCATCGTTGGTCTTACTAATGCCTCACAGATTGCTTCCGCATCAGCAGCATCATTTTTGTTTGTCTTTACATACGGCTTAACGTATTGAGGTGGCATTAATTTGACTTCATGCCCGAGAGCTGACAGTTCTCTTGCCCAGTGATGCGAACTACTGCAAGCCTCCATCCCAATCAAACAGGGAGGCAGTTTTGAAAAGAAAACCAGCACTTTGCTACGAGAGAAAGTTCGCTTCAAAGCTGGTCTTCCATGTTTGTCTGCTCCGTGTACCTGGAAAACGTTTTTTGCCAAATCTATACCAACAGCACAGATCTCCATCACTATTCCCCTCA
The DNA here is from genome assembly GCA_030652635.1 of Pseudohongiella sp. Taxonomy (GTDB): domain Bacteria; phylum Pseudomonadota; class Gammaproteobacteria; order Pseudomonadales; family Pseudohongiellaceae; genus Pseudohongiella. The sequence continues at coordinate 4,980 of JAUSPW010000012.1, forward strand.
GTTGTAGTTGAACGGCACTTCAGACTACAAGGTTAAGAGGGGCGTCCATATCATTATTTGTATCCTGCTTAAACGCAGAAAACCGATTTTTCTGCACGATATCTCAATAGCGCCCTACATAACAAATCAAATGAAAGCTTTTGAATCGATTTTACATTTTTTTCTCTCTGGAAAACCGTGCGCGTTAAGCGTGCGCTCGCAAACCTGAACTAACGTGCTATAACACTTTTACAACAGTTTTATATTTTGAACATGGAGGTTCAAATGACCAGCCCATTCTTGCAAGAAATCAGCCGAGACATGCGCTTACGGGGTTACAGTTTGAAGACGGAAAAGACCTATCTTCACTGGATTCTGCGCTACATCCACTTTATCAATCGGCGCCACCCG
>JAUSPW010000021.1 GCA_030652635.1 Pseudohongiella sp.
AGCACCGCCGGGTTCAGCAGCAGATGTTCAGACGATGCATCGACCTGCATCAATTGCCATTGCGACAGGTCTGCCGGTGCTGCATCCGCCGGAAACAGCTGGGGGCCACTGTTTTCCGAACAGGCGGACAACAACAAAAAGGACACAACTGCGATCCAATGATCTGTGATCTTCACGGGTGACAGCCTCTGGTATTACACACCCATCTCAGCGGGCAAACTGACCGGTGAGAGTTTGTCGTGTGAGCAACGATGGGTATCGGTGTCGACACGAGGATTTGCGTTGGCGTTTGCGGCGTCGATATTCAGTACCTGAGCATCACCATTGTTCACGCAAATGGCATAAGGTGCGGATTGCCGCTCGGGGTGCACCACGCCATCCCAGATAATATCCGGAAAGCTGCCGTCCGCGCCGAACAGGGCTTGTCTGAGCATGTCGAGCTCCGGGAAGCCCGGTGCATTGCCGCCAGCGCCAAAGACATTGTCGTAAATAAAAATGGTTTCCGGATACGGATCAAAATCGGCCGCCATCTGCCTGTCGTTGTAACCGGCGCTGAAATAGCTGGAGATGATGATGTTGGCGGTCTGGTTGCCATCAAAACGGTTATTGAATATTTCAACTTTGTCATTGGAGTTGATCAATACACCTGAGCCAGCAGGCACACTGGCCACTGCAGTGCCAGGCGGGGCAAAGTTGGCGGTGTTGTTGCGCTCAATCACATTATTGTAAACACGCGTGCTGTGGCCAGGAATCGGCAGATTGGGCATGTTAAAAACCAGAATGCCACCCGTGTTGTTGATGGCTTCGTTTTCATATACATCGGCATTAAAACTGTTTTCAATTTCGATGCCGGCCACATTAAATTCAGCGCGGTTTCTGCGCACAATGATGTTTTCTGACTGGCCCACATAAATGCCTGCGTCGGACGCAGCAATGGCGACGGAGTCTTCAATCAGAGTGTTGCGGGTTTGTACAGGATAAATGCCGTAGGCGCCGTTGCTGGTATCTGGGCCGTTGGTCCACTCGGTGCGCACGCGGCGAATAATGATGTTATCGCCTCGGGCTATTTTGAGTGCGTCGCCCCGACTGTCTTCGATGCCAATGTCTTCGATAGTAAACCCGTTGCCGTTAACCAGCAGACCTTCACCGCCGGCTACCTGGTTTTTGAATGACAGCACCGTGCTGTCCATGCCGGCGCCACGCAGCGTGATATTGTCGACGTTCAGGGTCAGGCTGCGATCAAAATTGAAGGTCCCTGCCGGCAGGCTGATGGTGTCACCGGGCTGGGCTTCCAGAAGGGCCAGCTGTAAGTCTGTGGCCGGATTGGCAACATTAATTTGTCGTGATGCGCTGGCGTGCTCTGTATGGTCTTCCATCGCTGGGGAGCACGCTACCAGCATCGCCAATGCCAGCAAGCTTGCGGCAGCGGCTCTGGAACAGGATTTGAACCGGGTATTCTTCTGCGGCATGACGTGCTCCTCGTTGTTTTTATGAATGTGTTCAAAACTAACGCGCAGCCCGGTGATTTGCAAGCTGCCAATGGTCATGATGTAAGAGCAGGATGCTCCGCAATTGGGCGATCCAGATAGTATCCCTGCACCATATCCACACCCAGCGCGCACAACATCTCGTAGGTTGCGCGATCTTCTACAAATTCAGCGACAATCAACTTGCGCAGACCGCGCCCAACATCAATCATGGCTTTCACAAAGGCCTGGTTGTCCTGATTGTTGGGTAAGTCACGAATAAACAGACCGTCGATTTTTAACACCTGTACGCCCAGGTATTTCAGATACGCAAAGGTCGAAAACCCGGTGCCAAAGTCGTCAAGGCACACCAGACAGCCGGTCTGTTGTAAGGCTTCTATAAAACGTTGAGCATCCTGCATCTCGGAGACAGCGGCTGTTTCGGTCAATTCAATGATCAGCCGCTCGGGTGCCACGTTCATTTCCTGCAGCAGCGCGTGGATGGTTTTGGGTAAACCCGGCTCATCAAAGCTGCGACCGGATATATTGACCGCCAACGCTGGCAGTGTCGGGTGGCTGGCCAGCGTGCGTATGCTTTCGCGTAACACCCATCGGTCTATCTCCAGAATCTGCCCGCTTTTTTCAGCAATCGGAATAAATTGCCCTGGCATGATGATGGAGTCCGGATGCACCGGGTCGCGCATGCGCACCAGTGCTTCCAGATGGCTCAATGTGCCGTCGCTGGTTTTGTAAATGCCCTGGAAGTGCAGTTCCAGTAAGTCTTGCTCGAGGCAGGTCGCAATGCGGCTGACCCAATTCATGCGCGCGATCATCAGTTCGCTGAGATCTTTGTCGGGGTCATAAATTGACCAGTTGTTTTTGCCGGCATTTTTGGCCTGATACATAGCGCTGTCGGCGTGTGCGATCAGGTCCTCGGTATTGTCACCATGTTGCGGGAAAATGGTGATGCCAATGCTGGTGGTCAGGCGTAAGTTGCTACCGCGGAATCGGAAGGGCAGTGCCGCAATGGCATGGCGGACACGTTCGGCCAGCGGGATAGGTGAGTCATTCGGGCCCAGTTCGGTGAGAATGGCAAATTCGTCACCCCCCAGGCGCGAGAACATTTCACCTTGTCTGACCAGACTGGATACCTCGCCAGCGGTTCGCACCAGCACCGTATCACCTGCGCGATGACCAAAGGTATCGTTGATATATTTAAAGTCGTCCAGATCAAAGTACAACAACGCAAAGTGGGTATTGTTACGTCTGGCGCTGAGGATCATCCATTCCATTTGCTGCTGGAACCGATGGCGGTTGTGCAAGCCGGTCAATGGATCGTGTTCTGCCAGATAGACCAGTTGCTGGGCGGTCTGACGCTCATGGGTCACATCTTCGTAGATCCACAGCCGGCCCATGACACGACCGTCGGGATCACATACCGGGTAAGACAATTGTGTCAGTATGCGCCCGTCATACAGATCAACCTCAAATCGTTCACTGATTTCATGGGTGTCGAGTACATGCAGGACATGTTTTGACGCATGATCGGGCCGTGCAAAACGGTGCGTAGAATGTTCAAGTACGGTGCGGGTGGTCACGCCGACCAGTTCAGCTTTTTCATCAACCGCCCACATACGTCGGAATGCCGGGTTTACGTATTCCACACAGCCTGCTCTGTCTTCAAACAAGATGCCGATACTCATGGCAGACAGCAGCGCCGCCATACGCCCTTGCTCGCGTTGTGCCAGATTCAATAATTGTTGTTGCTGCTGCGCGGATTCACGCAGTGCTACCATCGTGGTTTGTTGTTCTGTGACATCCAGCACGGTTCCGGAAAAGCGTTGGATGCGGCCTTGCGCGTCAGGGATTGCCTGCCAGCTGGGTTTTAAGCTGCGCGCGGGGCCAACCTCGGGATTTGTGCGGTAGATACTGGCGTCTGGCGCCTTGTTCTCCTTCATGGCACTCATCGCTGCAAGTACTTGAGCACGATCATCCGGATGTACCAGTTTCAGATAAGTTTCGATGTCTGGTGGTTCGTTTGCCAGATCCAGGTTGAACATCCGGAACATCTGATTTGACCAGTGCCCACGCCCGGTGCCTGGATCAAGTTCCCAGTGCCCGAGTCCCCCCAGTTGCTCTGCACGCTCCAGGCGATTGCGTGATTCCACCAGCTCGTCCGCGTCAAACACATGGCCTTGCAGGTACAACAGATTGTCAAGCTCGTCGTAGATGCCTGCACCACGTTCGCTGACCCAGTTGCTGCGACCGCTACGGGTAATAATGCGAAAAGAAATGTCATATGAACAGCGTCTGGCCAGCGCGTCCTGCACTATTTTCCAGGCGCGATCGCGATCGTCCGGGTGGGTCATACGATCAAGGGTGATGACCGACGGGTGACGAAAATCGTTAATGGTGTAACCTGACAATTCATGGATGTTGCCGGCCATATAAATCAGCGACCATTCACGGTCATTGCGGCAGCGATACACAAAACCATCGATGCCTTGCAGCATATTTTCCACGTCATTCACAATGCTGAAGGTGGTTTTGTACGTAATTGCCATTAACGCGATTACCAGCACAATGGCACACAAAGCACGAGGGACCGCAACCGGCATTCCGCTCAGTTGCAGAAAATCCTGCGTGGTGGGAAACAGCGGAAGTACGTCCGGCCCGCCATTAAAGATGCTGAGCCCGGCATATACAAACAAGGTCACACCCGCGATTGAGAACCAGATGTCCGCGCGCTCTTTTTGCTCTCTGTTATCAATGGTGGTCAAGCTGGACGTGGAGGTGAAACGTGCCTGCAAAAATATCAATCCCGACATCACTGCGCCGGGTACACCAAGCAGATAACGACCAATCACATTGAGTGTGTCGGAGGTCATGCCAAGCGATATCAACATCAGCAGTGACAGTGGCAGCACAATGGCATAGGCGGGAACGGCTTTGATAAAAGCCCTGCGGCCGAATTCAAATAAGGCAACAAATGACAGCAACGTTAAAAAATTGCCAAAAACCGTGAGCCCTGCACCGGGTTTTATCAGCAGGGTTGCCAGCACAAATTCCAGAATGCCATGCAGGAGGCCAAAACAGCCCAATAGCCACAGATTACCGGAAAACGCCAAGCGGCTGTTGCGAGGCAGTGCCAACGCAATCGCGCCCAGCACTACAAACGCCGTACCATAAAACTGATATACCAGAAACAGATTGTCGGCCAGCCAATTGATCATCAGACATCCTTGTTTGTCACGGGATTGACCCAAGCATAGGCGAAGTACTTGCCTAATACCAGCCACTTAGCCACGCTTCAGTCCTCTGCGGGCAAGGTCTTCAGCGCGAGTACTGAGTTGCGGTAGCGGGCGTCCTGCGAGACCTCTTTTCCCAGCCATGGCGGCTTGTTGAAGTGCTCGTGCTCTTCCCTCAGTTCAATCTCCGCCAGCCATAATCCCTGATGGATGCCGTGAAATTCATCGACTTCCCACAGGTGATTTTTAACAGGGATGACATGGCGGGTTTTAGTAATGGTGTGGCCAACGCACATTTGCATCAATTGCTGTGCGTCACTCAGCGGTATTGGATATTCGAACTCAGACCGGCTGATGCCAGTGGTCTTGCCCTTGATCGTCAGAAACGCGTCGTTACCCGCGATGCGCACGCGCACTGTGGCGCCTTTGTTGCCATCCGCATCGTCGCTGCGGCTCAACCACGCTTGACTGATAGCAATGCGTTTTGCGTCGACAAGCGCGCCGGATTGTGTCAACAGATCAACATCAACCAGAAATTTACGTTCAATCTCGATTGCCATGATGAGTCCGGCGCGCGTCACTTAACAAATTTTTAGAACGGGTGCCGTGCGCTTAGCATGACATGGCGCCCCAAGGTATTGTAACCATCCACCACCTCGTAGTTTTTGTCCAGCAGATTGCCGACCTTGAACTGCAGGTTCAGTGCCGGCATCAGATGCCATTCAACCACTGTGTCCAACACCCCGTAACCTGCAACGCGTGATCGACCGAAGGTAACCGGGTCAAGATCGGCCTGATGGCTGCGCACTTGCCAGTCCAATAACAACGAGAACTGCTCAAAACGTTTTGAAGTGCTCAGGCTCAATTGCTGATCCGGGCGGCGCAGCAAA
>JAUSPW010000047.1 GCA_030652635.1 Pseudohongiella sp.
ATTGCTCGGCATCTGGTTGAAAAGTAAGAGATTTTCAGCAGAAAACCCCTGAAAAGGTGGTGGGCCCAGTAGGACTTGAACCTACGACCAACGGATTATGAGCAAGAACAAATCCCCGAAGTTCGCCGCAGTAAGCCGAAGATCTCCAAGAAGTTTCCTCTTTTCCCCTCCGAGTTTTGACCGAAACCGAGCTTATTCCGAACTTTTTTCCGAAGTTCCCCCTGGACCGAACCTGCTAAGTCGAAGAATCGGAAGGCGAGATTTGCCACCGAACTCCGAACTTTTTCCGACCCGTTTCCGAAACTTTAGCGGGCATTCCTAACCTGCCCGAGCGGCTACTTTTCCAATTGCCGATTTTGTGATATCCAATAACTAACAATCACAACCTTTTCGGGTGAAGATATGCCACATCGCCTGCTAGAAAATGAATTGAGTTACTGGAGTCGCGAAGACCTAGGGAACCTGTGCCACCTGCTAGGAATCAACACAAGCAGTTCTGTGGAAGACATCATTCAAAGCTTCAAATGGCACTATCACTCCAAAGCAAGAGCTAAGGCAGCTTCCGTCTCTACAAACGCCCTCAATAGCATACTTTCCAAGGTGTCGAGCAAAAGTTACGAAACTGTCAGTGATGAGTCACTGCGAGATATGCCCTCGTACGAAGAGTTAATAGACGGTGCCTGCAAACATGTAAAAGCCTACGAGCAGGATGCAACGCTGGCTCAGCGGGAGTTGCACTTGTCACAAGCTATCATTATCGCTGCACTTCAACGCATGAGTCCAAAAGAGCGGTGCAATTTCTTTGACTCTCAGGTCGACACTCCAGAGCTTGTCCCTCAGGCTGGAATTAAATCGGCATCACTAACAGGAGCTGCCTCAACTATAGCAATACTCGGTGCAGCTCAGGCCTCAGGTATCGGAGTTTACATGGCATCCACAACCGCCTTGGGCTTTCTTACCCACGCTGTTGGGGTAACGCTGCCTTTTGCCTTCTATACAGGGATGACAAGCACGATTGCGTTCGTCATTGGTCCGGTTGGCTGGTTGTCTGCGGGTATATGGGGTGCTTGGCAGTTGACCGAACCAAAATGGAAGAAATTAATTCCAGCGCTGATTTATATAATCGCTATCAATAGCAGAATGAGACTGTCGTGTCCGAGTTAACAATAAAATGGATTGCAGCAAAGGTTATAGACATCTGAGGGGGTATACTGATATTGAACTGCATCCAAACTTGACCCGATAGTTGCACCTAACAATTGCCTGCGTAGTAGCGCTTAAGTTGTCAAAATTAGTGACTCAAGAGAGTGGAAAGGTAAGTTGCATTAGAAACTGGACCTGTGACATTCGACAGCCCAAATTAACAATCGGAATATCGAGCGATGAAAGAAGATATACTCGAGCAGATAGTAGCGGACTGGTTTGTTGCAAAGAATGGCTGGTTCGTAAAGCATAACGTCAAATATAGACCCAGTACCACTAATGAACATTATGAAGGTAAACGAGATTCTGTTCATTCAGACATAGACATACTTGCATTCTCGCCGCTTGGCAAGGGTGTCAAGAGAGTGGCTGTTGTTACATGTAAGTCATGGCAAGGAGGGTTTGCAACTGAGAAGTGGTTGAGAGTCCTAGAGGGAGATCACTCATATAATGAGCGGACTGAGAGATTCCAGAAAAGAGAGGAGTGGAAGTATTTCAGGGAGCTTGTCTCGCCAAAGTGGCAAGAGGCATTCTTAAGAACTATCAAAGAACAAACCGGAAAGACCTCGTTCACTTACTATATAGCAGTAACAAAAATCGCCGGGAGAAATGCCCAAGATTTTAGGCGTAAGATTGAGGTATCAAAAATTATAAGGAATCGTTTTGAGAAACAAGGCGCTAAAGTGTCGATAGAGATAATTACGCTTGAGGAGATTACTAAAGAGATCATTGCTAGATTTGATGAAAAGCTGACACCTTCTGTCGAGGCCACGGATGTTGGTAGGATGTTACAGTTGTTAAAGGTCGCAGAAGTAATCAAATGATCCTCACGCTGCCTGGATGATACTTAGTTTTTAATGGCATCAAATTTGTCATCAGAAGCATTAGCTAGATCACTATCTGATGTTCTGCTTAATACCTCCCAAAAAAGAAATTTCTACAAGACCAATATCGAATAATATATCTGAAGATATAAACGTTATAAAAATAATAAAATATAATAAGTAACCAATAAGATAAAAACAGCTCGGCATACTGAGCTTGACAAAAGTAGTGTTTCTCCATTACTATTTAAATAATCAAATCTGAAGCGATTCTGATGTTAGAGAGGTTAGCCCATTTTTGATGATCCACTTTTAAGATTTCTCTGCTCCTATTTAGTAAGACTAATTTTGTTATCTAATTGCATGATACTTTAACTCGGCACCTGTTGAATATCTTGCAAGATATTGAGGACTAGTTTTGTTAAATAATTAGATAGTACTTTAACCCTCGTTTTATCCGTTAAATCAAAGGCAAGTAGTACGAATATATTGCCTTAAACCCCGCACTATCCGTTAAACCATTTGTTATGCCATCCAAGCAGCCGCCTCCAGCGGCTTTTTAATGCAACCTATAATAGACCAAATCTATTGATAAGAGTTTATTGATATGAATATAACCATGCATGCGGAAGTTAGACTGCAACAAAGGGGAATAAGCAGGGGCGTCATCGAGGCTGTGATTGCACTTGGTGATTTTGACAGTAGGGATGGGATTTCGATATCTCGAAGGAAACTTCAAGAGTTATTAGCAGAAAACAAAAGTGAAATGTTTGCTGCTAGGAAACGTCGTAATGCTGCTCAGAATGATGATAAGCGTCAAAAATTCCAGCGGATAGTCAATGAGCTTCAGCGGCGTCAACGTCTACTTGAAAGAACAGAGAATGTCCGAGTGGTATATTTGAGCGATAGTGTTTTAACTGTTTACAGAACATCAGAAACAACGCAGAAGCATATTGGACGGCGGTCATGCAAAGCTCAGGCAGAGTCACTAAGTTATTGCGATATGGTGACTGTGCACTGATCCCTCTCGATGCTGCTGGCTTAACCGAATACTGTCTCAATTGCTGGTTAGAAGTTGAGAATGCTGTATCTTGCTTTGCTGGGCGGCTGAATTATACGAGCCTGCAAAAGTCACTGGTTTCAAGACTTGAGTGATATGTAGACTGTCTAGTTCCAGGTTCGTACTTTGCCCGAAACAGCGCTCCAGCCGCACCGGGCCTGCCGACCTCCCCGGAGTGCCCCGAGAAGTTTCCGCTGCACCCGACGCCATCGACGCCATCGGCGTAGCCCATGCCCTATATGGATTATGGCCCGGCGTCGGGTGCGTCGAGGCGTCGAGTGGCTCGCAGGAGTTTTGGGCAGCTGTTAGTCGAAAGCACTAGGCAGCTCAGCATACAGATACTTAGCATTGCCTTTGCACCAACCCACAATTAGCCTTGGACCCTTAATGCCCTGAATCTCATAGACACCGGGAGCTAGTTGAGTGCATAAATGCCCGGCGCAGAAGGCTGAAAAATCTTCACTCCATTTTGATTCTGGACTAAATGATTGAATCAGCATTATTGCAACAGGTGCATGAAACGCTCTGGCTGTCAGTAGTGCTGAAACGGTTCTATGTAAGAGCTGGTACCTAATCTCGTCCCCGAATGGGGTGCTGCGGCCTAGCTCTTGTTCCAAATATGCAATTCGTTCGAGCTGTCCTTTGCTTGCGCCAGATTTTTTCTCTGCCAGAGTGGGGCCAAATGGTTCGTCTACTTTTGCCTCTACCCCCAGAATGACAAGACCTGAATTATTCCGGCAAATAGCCATAATGTCAGTTTGCGATACTGTTTCACCGCCGGGAAGAGCAACTTCCCACTCAGGAATGGCGAGCAGCATATCGAGTCCGGAAATTGCTGGATCGTTGCAACTGTCTAGCAGTGCGGATATTTCAGCTGGAAGTCTTGGCTGGCTCTCCTCCCAGCACGCTGCAGCAGACATTGCCGACCGGCCCTTCTTCCAATGCAGCTTTGGTTTGCCAAGAAGTCTTTGCCAGTCAGTGCCTGACTGTGTCGGGGTGTATATGCGTTTCATTTGACCTCCATGTGCAGTCGAGAGTTTTAGTTATTTTAGGGTAATGACGATGTGGTCCAGATCTTCACTTTAATACAATGGGTCATCCAATGTCGAAGCTGATTTGGAGCCTGAGCAGGCCCACGATTCTGAGCTGACACTCCTGCCCGGTATGCCCCGAGAAGTTTCCGCCGGACCCGACGCCATCGACGCCATCGGCGCAGCCCATGCCCTATATGGATTCTGGCCCGGCGTCGGGTGGCGGGTGAAAATTTTCCGGGGCTGCCGGGGGTGGCTCACACGGGCTGCTTCGCCAGTTCCAGTATCTGGCGTTTTCTCGCCGGGGATGCTCGATGGTATGC
>JAUSPW010000053.1 GCA_030652635.1 Pseudohongiella sp.
GATACGCGGGTGGCGCAAACCCATGTACATGGGGTCGTCCAACAGCGCTTGATTGTTGGTGCCGACATCCAGCGTCACAGGCAGCGTGTATGCGGGGCTGATGCCACCACACGCGGTGTAAATTGAAAGCTTGCCAATGGTAATGCCCATACCACCTATGCCCTGATCGCCCAGACCCAGCACACGTTCACCGTCAGTCACCACAATGACTTTGACCTTTTCCTTGGTCACGCTTTGCATGATGTCACTCATGAACTCGCGCTCCTCGTAGGACAAAAACAGGCCACGCGCCCTGCGGTAAATATCGGAGAAATGTTCGCAGGCATCTCCGACCGTCGGTGTATAAATGATGGGCAGCATCTCAACCAGATGTTCACTGATCAGCCGATAAAACAGCGTTTCGTTGGTGTCCTGCACAGCGCGCAAATAGATATGTTTGTTGATCGGCTCGGCAAAGCTGCAATATTGCATATAAGCGCGCTTGACCTGACCTTCGATGGTTTCATAACGCGGCGGCAGCAGGCCCAACAGGTTGAAGGTACGACGCTCCTTTTCGGTAAACGCCCCACCTTTGTTTAACAACGGTGTTTCGAGCAGTGTTGGGCCGGCGTAGGCGATGTATAAAGGTTTGCTTGTGGACATTTAAAACTCTTTTTAAGACTCTTTTCAGAGGCAATGATCGGGTTAAGTAGCTAAAAAATAGTGCTTTTAAATCGCTTGATACGAACGGGCAGATTGTCATGCACCTGAAAATCCGCACACACAACTTTGGTCAAATCCGCATTCATGGGCAGCAAAGCAAGGCGCAAACCAAACACAGAAAATGCGGCATTGACCAAAGCTGTGGTTGCGACGCCGCGATCATTTTCAAGATCTGACAGCGATCGCCGGCTGATTTTTGCGAGCCCTGCGAACTCCGCCTGATTCATCCCGGTGAGCGCTTTACGCAAGCGTTTCAGCAACTCCCCTTCACTTATTTGACCGGTCAGTGCCAGCCCCAACTGTTCACGCAGGTATGCTTCACGTTGCCCGGCATCAAGCGCGCTCATGAGAATAATCCTAACGCAATTGCCATCGTTTTAATCGCTCGCTCAAATCATTAAATGCAAAGGTTGGCATACGCAAGATACGCTCACTGACACCACGTTGATGCAGGCGCTCGCCCAATCCGTTGATGTTAACGGCGAGTTCCCGCAGGGAGACCATCAGTTTTTCTTCGGGCACAAGGTCATTTAACGCCGACGCAATGGCGATCCAATTAACATGACCACCCTCTTCAAACGGTACGCCCCACTTGGTACTACGGACGATGCCTTCCGGGTCTGCTTTCATCGGTGCAAAATCATAAACAGGCGACAAACAGACCTGTTGTGCTGACTTTAACAGGGCCGTGTTGCGCCCGTGATTATCAGAATTACCAAACACAATATTCAACAGGTCGCGGCGTACCCACTCAATTACAAATTGCTCAACATTAAAGTCGGTTTGTACGCTGCGCAAAATGCCAACCAGCTTCCGGATAACATCAAAATGGTTCAAGGCGCTGCCGGGGCCTTGTTGCATTAGCGAGTAGACCGATTCAACACCCAAACGTTGCTCTTGCCCTGCCAAATAAGTCACATCAAATCGTGGCAGCCACAGTGAAGGGTATTGTTGACCTTCTATCAGTCGCAAGCGCGTGACATCGACGGTAGCAATATTCAGGGCATTCAGTTCACAGAAGTAGTGATACTCGGCGCGTAAAATATCGCAGTCAATCTCTGTGCGCTGATTGCGCGGAAATTTGACCAGATAATGTTGATCGGTATTGTTTATCTCGTCCTGCCAGGTATCGATCCATATCTCGTTTGCTGGTGAACAACGCAATAAAAGTTTGGGCGCTTCCCCGCCAGCGCCTGTCGCGCCGCCACTGGCCGCTCCCATTTCCTGTGCGTATTCCATGAAGTCCGATTGACGCTCAACTACATCATGAATCGAAAACCGCAGATGCCGAAGTTGTGATGTAGCAGGTAGTTCAGGTATCGATTCTTTGATGCGCAGATTGCCGATAGGAGCAATCGTGCCTTTCCGGAGTAACAACGCATCCTGAGCCTGTCCGGATAAATTGCCAATATCCAGCGTCTTTACCCAATAACGTCGGGCTGATCCGGCCGGCATAATGTCATCCAGAAAGCTGAACCATACAGGGTTACGATAGGTTTCTGCGATAGCGACCGGGTATAACAGGCTGCAGGCTGGAAGACCGCTGGCATCAAGATGATCCAGCACGTATTGCTGCGGCTCGTAACGCAAAGCAATTGTGCCGGCTCGT
>JAUSPW010000074.1 GCA_030652635.1 Pseudohongiella sp.
GCACCCAAACACGTGCAGCAATTTGTTGAAGAGAACTACCTGCGTTGGGATTCGCTGGGTGAATTCCTGGCGCTGGCGGCCTCGCTTGAGCACCTGGCTCAGACTACCAACAATACCCGCGCGCAGATTCTGGCCGACACACTGGATCAGGCAACAGCCAAGTTTCTGGATGAAGACAAGTCACCTGCACGCAGCATCGGTGAGATTGACAACCGTGGTAGCCATTTCTACCTGGGCATGTACTGGGCGGAAGCCTTGGGTGCGCAGAGTAAGGACGCTGAACTGGCAGAGCGCTTTGGCAAGCTGGCGCAGTTCCTGAACAGCCATGAGTCAAAGATCCTTGAGGAGCTGATCAGCGTACAAGGCAAGCCCGTTGAGATTGGTGGTTACTTCCAGCCGAATGTTGAGTTGGTGTCTAAAGCCATGCGTCCGTCAGCGACTTTGAACGGTGCGTTGGATTCACTGTAAACAGCCTGGCTGTGAGGTGAAAGAAAAAAACCGGGGCCAGCTGCTCCGGTTTTTTTTTGCTTGTTTGTAAATGATGTTGATCGTGAGATAGTTCATCTGAGTTTTGTTTTACATTTCATTTAGTAGAGGCAGTCAGTCATGAAGCGTTTGGTCAAAGTGTTGTTGGCAATCGGCGTTGTGGTGGCGCTTGCCGCCGTTTACGTCATGAACCCCGTTCTGCCAACACCCTCAGGTCCCCAGGGTACCGCTCTGTACCAGCCGGGCGAGCTGGGGTTGAGCAGCGAAGCGCTCACACTCACCGACAACACCCGCGCCACCATGGCGAATGGCGAATTTGCCGGACAATCGTTTCGTGAACTGAACGGTGAAGTATGGTTCCCAGAGGATCGTGAGCAGGGCCCATATCCGCTGATTTTATACAGTCACGGTTTTATGTCATCGGTGAGCGAAGCCGAGTATCTGGTTGATTTTCTGGTGCCTAAAGGCTACGTGATTGCCGCGGTCAACTATCCGCTCAGCAGCGGGGGATCGCCCGGTGGTCCTACTGTTAATGATGTGCTGAATCAGCCCGGTGACGCCTCGTTTGTGCTGGATCATCTGCTGACGCGTAATCGTACAGAAGGCGACAGTCTTTACGGATTGATTGATCCTGATCGTATTGCGGCAGCCGGATTGTCTTTAGGTGGTCTGACCTCGCAGTTGGTGGCCTTTCACCGTGATGTGCGCGACGCCCGTATTGCGGCGGCGGTTTCCATCGCAGGTCCGGCCGTGTTTCTGACCCCGATGTTTTTCAGCACCAGTGATATGCCGTTTATGATGATTGCCGGTAGCTCCGACGCCATCATCCCCTACGAAGCGCACGCCGCGCCTATTCCGCAAAAGTCGCCGCAATCTTTGTTAGTGACGCTGGACGGCGGCACCCATGTGGGATTTGCCAGCATCGCCAGTACGTATATGCGCTGGTTCAATCACCCAGACAAACTGGTTTGCCCGATGCTGGTTCAAGGCCTTGAAAACGGAGATCAGCCGGCTGAGTCCATGATGCCGCCTGACGCCGCGATTGGGATTTCTGCTGACGCTGCCGTGCCATGCACCATGACCGAGTTTGAGCGCGCGATGCGTCCCGGCGAGCAACAGATGCTTACCCGGCTCGCGATGTATTCCTTTCTGGAAAGTGTGTTTGCAGCTGACTCCGATCGACGAGCACAGATGGAAACCTACCTGATCAGTGAATTGGCGCGCGAGCAGCCTTCTGTAGCCTTATCAATGTGAGCAGCCTCATGAGAATAACAATAAAAGTAGCAGCATATCTGCTGTTGACGATTGTTGTGGCCTTGATTGTGGTGCCATTTTTATTGCCACAATCGGGTTCAGGAACTATTGATCACCGTCAGTCGGCCGGACCAGATGCTGTCTTTGAAACAATCAATGGCTTGGATGTGCATGTTGTGTATAAGCCCTATACCGGCGCAGACAGTAGTCCACCATTGATTGTGCTGCTGCATGGTTTCGGCGCAAATGTGACTTCCTGGCGAGACGTGTTGGAACCCTTGAGCCAGTACGGCAATGTGCTGGCGTACGACCGACCAGCGTTTGGCTGGACTCAGCGCAGCACCGATGGTCTTGCGGTGAACCCTTATTCTGAACAAGCCGGGCACGAGATTTTGACGCAGCTGATTCAGCGCTATAACGCAAACTCTGGTCCAGTTGTGCTGTTTGGGCATTCAGCAGGTGGTGGTGTTGCTGCCAGTTACGCAGTGAGCCACCCCGAGCGAGTATCCGCACTGGTACTGGTTGCGCCGGCCATTCAGATGCCCGGCGGCAACGGTGCTGGACTGGGATGGCTCACCGCCATTCCGCAGGTGCGGCGTACCGCAGTTTGGTTATTTGGAAATTTCACTGAAAGCGGATTGGCCTTGCTGGAAATGAGCTGGCACGACCGCTCAAAACTGACGCCAGAGATCGTGGAGCTGTACACCCGCCCCACAGAAATTCAGGGCTGGGAACGGGCTTTGTGGAGTTTTGCGAGTGCGCCGCGCAGAAATCTTTCTGACCAACAACTCAGCAATTTGACAATGCCGGTGCTGGTGATCACGGGTGACGATGACCGGGTCGTAGCTACCAGCGGCAGTATCGAGCTTGCTGACAAGTTACCCAAAGCGCGGCTGAATGTGATTGCACAGAGCGGCCATCTGCCACATGAGGAAACCCCCATTGAGTTTTTGCAGGCTGTAGCCGATGCGTGGGCGCATTTGTTTCCATGACAGCAGGCGCAGGTAACGCCTGTCTACTGACTGCGACTTATGCACAAATGTTGTGCGCGGCGGCGCCGAAATCGCCCTGTAAAGGTGCGAGGTGCTTGCCGGAAACGCCCCGTAACATTTTGATTTAATTTATTTTAAACCGTCATATAAATTCAGTTGCCAGCGCGGTCGGATTAACGCTAAAAATAGAACGCCGATATAAAAATAATCAATCTACGCGCGTCAATCCGGAAGCTGATATATGAACAAAACCAAAGTTCAGTTTACCCGCCACTTGTTAAACACAGCGCTTTTCTGCGCGTTAACAGTATCACTCAACACACATGCCCAGTCTCCCAACGCGTTTGGTACCCCGAGCGCGGATGTGCCGTTCCCATCCGCAGGCGTGACGGCCGTGCCGGGCTCGCGCGCGCAAGGCTGGATGCTGCAGGGGCGCTCGGAAGTGCTGGCGCGTAACGGTGTGGTAGCGGCCAGCGATCCGCTGGCCTCACAGGCAGGGCTGGAGATACTTCAAAACGGAGGTAATGCGATTGACGCTGCGGTGGCTGCGGCGGCTGTGCTCGATGTGACCTCGCCCAACGACACCAGTATTGCCGGTGATCTGTTTGCGTTGATCTGGATTGCGCGTGATCAAAAACTTTATGCCATCAACGCGGGCGGTTTTGCGCCTGCCGCCTGGACCCCCGAATATTTTCGCGACACCTTGGGTGTTGATCGCATTCCCGGCACTGGCGTCAATGGCAGCACGGTGCCCGGCGCGATTGCTGGTTACGAAGCCATGCTGGAGCGTTTTGGTACCCTGGGTTTTCCGGAGACTCTGGAACGCGCCGCACAGATCGCTGAGCAGGGCTGGGGGCTCACGGAGCGCCGCCATGCAGATCTGAACAGCTCACTGACGCGCATCCGCAGTGACCAGGACTCGGTTGACACGTTTCTGATCAACAACGAACCGCCTGCCTTATACAGCGTGATTCGCAATCCTGGCCTAGCTAGCGCGCTGCGCTTGATTCAACAGGAAGGGGCAGATGCGTTTTACCGCGGTCCGATAGCAGAGGCTATTGTTGCCAAAGTTCAGGCGTCAGGCGGGGTGATGACCATGGACGATCTGGCTGCCTTTGAGGCGGAGTGGATAAATCCTATCACCACCAATTACCACGGTTACGATGTGCACCAGTTGCCACCGCCGGGTCAGGGTTTTGCTGCGCTGCAGATGCTCAACCTGTTGGAGGTATGTGCGCCGGTGCATGATATCCGGCTGGCAGAAATGGGTCCGTCCAATGCCAATTACTGGCACTTTATGGTGGAAGCGAAAAAAATCGCTTACTCCGACTTGCTGGCCTACAACGCCGATCCGGATTTTGCTGAGATTCCGCTCGATCGCTTATTGTCCAAGTCCTATGCAGCCGAGCAGTGTGCGCGTATTGATATGAACCGCGCGACGCCACCTGCTACGACCGGTGGGCTGGATGGCGGTACCATTTATCTGAGCACGGCAGATCGCTGGGGCAACATGGTGTCGCTGGTACACAGCGTATTCTCTGTGTATGGCAGCGGCGTTACTGTGCCACCTTACGGCTTTATCATGCATAACCGTGGCGTGGGCTTTTCCCTGGTAGAAGGGCATCCCAACCTGGTTGCGCCCCGCAAACGCCCATTCCATACCATCATTGCCGGGTTTGTAACGCGTGATAATCAACCAGTGATGGCATTTGGCAATATGGGTGGCAGCGTACAACCTGAAACGCATGCACAACACATGGTCAATATGATCGACCATGGAATGAATGTGCAGATGAGCACCGATGTGGCACGGTTTACGCATAATCAGAATCAGAACGTGTTGTCGCTGGAAACCGAACTCTACAACCTGGTGTCGTCTGCCCTGATCGCCAAGGGGCATGAAGTGCGCAGCGTGGATGGCAGTGCAGTGGGCGGCTACAACGCCATTCTGTTTACACTGGACCCAAATGCAGTGCGACCTATGGATGGTGATCACCAATCACCGGTAAATGGCGTATATCGCGCCGGCTCAGATCATCGTAAAGATGGTCAGGCGGTGGGTTGGTAGCTTCAGGAGGAAAATTTAGGTGAGCAAGATATTTCAGGCATTCAGTCACCCGATCATTACGGTGGATGATTACCCGGGTGCGGATGTGCTGGCTGATCGTTTTTACGAAAAAAGCATGCAATTGATGAAAGACTTTCCGAATGCGGGTTTGATCAGCGACGCCTGGCACAGCGGTAGACGTGCCAGCAGTCCTGAGGACATCAAGCAACACGGATTTACGTCGTACTACAGTGAAAACCTGACCCGTCTTGAGGAATTCGATTTCATCAACAAGGCTGCGGTGGCGGTGTTTGAGCAGTATCTGCGAGTGGTTGGCAAGGCAGATGCGCCAATCCGTGTGGGCAATGCCTGGTCATCGGTGTATGGGCGTGGCCATTACATCCCGGAGCATACACATCCGCTTTCGCATTTGAGTCTGGTTTTTTATGCTGCAGCGACGGAGGGCACCGGGCAGTTGGTGTTTGAGAACCCGGCCATCGCTAATTTTCAGCATTTTTACCCGCCGGAAATCAGCTGGCTGCGTTACCACTTTTCAGTTCAGCCGAAAAAAGGCCTGTTTGTGGTGTTCCCCAGTTATCTGGTACACAACACAGAGCCACACCAAAGTGATGCGTTGCGGGTGATTTATTCCGCCAACGCGCAGCTGGAGTTCAGCAAGTTGACGGATGCGGAACGCGGGCAGTAAAACAAGTGCTGGGCTATACTCCTGACTTTTCGCAAGGGAGTCAGTCATGGCAGATCGTCTAGCGGTCATCACCGGTGCCACCAGCGGGATTGGAGCGGCGTATGCCGAAGCCTTTGCCCAGCGGGGTTATCATCTGCTGTTGGCCGGGCGCCGGAAAAAGGAGCTGTGCCAGCTGGCTGATAGACTGACTGAGCAATATGGCATCAAGGTGCAGTTGCAGATTGGTGACTTGTCTGATCATCACGATTTACACACCCTGGTCGATACCGTCACGCTGCTGCCTGCGCTTGATGCCTTGGTGAACAATGCCGGCTATGCAGTTGATGGCCGCCTCGGTGATGTTGACTGGTCTGATCACCAGGCCTTGCTGGATGTTCACGTACTTGCCACGACACAACTGACGCACGCTGCGCTGCCGAATCTGATCAAAGCAAAAGGGATCCTGATCAATGTGGCATCGGTAGCCAGCTGGATTCCCACCGGGAACAGCGCGCTGTACGGCCCCACTAAAGCGTATGTGCGCAGCCTGACGGAAAGTGTTGGGTTGGCGTATCGTGCCGAGGGCCTGAAAGCGCTGGCCTTGTGTCCCGGTTTCACCATCACCGATTTCCATTCCAGAATGGGGCTAAACCCGGATACCTTCTACCAGAAAAAAGGCTTTGTGCGCGCGTGGACGGCTGGGCAAGTGGTTGAGCAATCCTTTAAAGATCTCAACAAGGGCCGGTTGATTTCCGTGATGGGCTGGAACTACAAAATGCTGGTATTTCTGGTCCGTCACCTGCCCATGTCGTGGCTGTTTGCTGCGCTTGGGCGGTCGAAATCGGCGCGCTTTACCAAGTAGGGGTGTTGAACACCACTGGCAGAGTGGATTTGTCTATTGCACTGAGGCTAACTTCACAAGGGTGTTACCTACTCGCAGTCCACTACTGCCCGCGCAGCGCTGCTTCCAGCTTCTTTGTAGTGCTGATATCAAACAAAGTAATTACGACACCATCAATCATATTATCGAGTCGGCGGTAGGGCATAATGCGGACCGAAAACCACCGCCCGTCATTGCTTGCAATTTCTTTTTCTGAAAATACCAGTGTGTTGAGCGTGGTTAGTGCATCTTCATGCAGCGAGGGGTATTGCAGGGTGCTGGTCAAATCGCTGAGCGGTCTGCCGAGATCACTTTCACGCAGGTTGATGATTTTGGCGGCTCTGTCTGTGTAGCGCCGGACGTTGAGATTCTGATCCAGAAACAAAATCGCAATCTCGATGCTGTTAAGGGTGTTTTGCAGATCGCTTTGCGCCAACGCCAGATCATCCAGTTTAGTCTGTAACTCTGTATTGATGGTCTGGAGTTCTTCATTCATTGACTGCATTTCTTCTTTCGACGTGGTCAGTTCTTCGTTAGTAGATTGCAGTTCTTCGTTAGTTGATTGCAGCTCCTCATTCGTAGACTGCAATTGCTCGAGCGAATTGTGTGTCTCTTCGCGAAGTGCCTGAATTTCGTCCTGATACTGCAACTGAATGGCTTTGTAACCGAATTCAACCGCAGCAGCGTCGAGTGTTTCTGTATCGGAATCCGCGCCTGTCGCGTTGCTTTTACTTTTTTCCAGGGTAGATGTTATCGCCGGGACGCCATCGGCTGCCCCACGAAAAACAATCATGGTCATGCCGAGCAAGGTTGCCGGCTCTTGCAGGGGTTGTATGGTGACGTCAACCAGCTGCGTATGATCCTCAGTGGATAATGAAAGACGGCGAAGTTGAATCGTGGTTTTCTTCAACGCAGCTTGTTTTAGCGCCGCAGAGATGGGCACCCGCAGTCCGTCTTTTACCATGGCATGGAAATTCCAGTTGGCTTTGCCAGCAGCGGGTTCAAGGTACTTGCCGGTGCGGCCACTGATATAAACAATATCTGCATCAGCGTTGATCACAACGGCCGCAGGCGAATAAATCTGCAATAACAGATGATCGGCCGCACTTTGCAAGTTGTCAGCTGCACCGCTGACAGGGTTGATATTCGACATGGGGTGCTCCTTGACCAGCGTTGATAGCGGTGGAAAAGACTGTAGTGGCAGGCTGCGCGCAGGACTGACAACATCGTGACGACGTTGGTACAGCCGGAGTTTGGCCTGAATAGGTAGAAACAGATGTTGCAAGCGCCCGACAGTCTCAGAACTGCCCAGCAGTAAAATGCCATGGGCGCGCAAACTGTAGTGGAACAAGGGCAATAACCTGCGTTGCAGCTCTGCATCGAAGTAGATCAGCAAGTTCCGACACACAATCAGATCCAGTCGCGTAAAGGGTGGGTTGAGCACAACATCGTGTTGTGCGAACAGCACCATATCCCGGATCTCCTGATTGATCTGGTAATAGTTTGTATGCCGGGTAAAAAAGCGTGCCAATCTTGTTGGCGAGATCTGATCTTCGATATTGAGCGGGTACTGCGCGCGGCGTGCGCTGGCAATAGCATCTGCGCTCAAGTCTGACGCAAAAATCTGCAAGTTACAGGTTTTGTAGGCAGGCAGCCTGTCGATCACTTCGCGGAATATCATAGCAAGCGAATAGGCTTCTTCTCCTGTGGAACAGCCTACACTCCACGCGCGCAACGATGATTGTTCAACATTGTGCGCCAGCAGTTCTGGTAAGGTAGTGCTGGACAAATAATTCCACACCTCATCATCACGAAAAAAGCTGGTCACTCCAATGAGCAGCTCTTTGAACAGCAGATCAATCTCTTGAGTATTGTTTGCCAGAAATGCTGAATACAACTCTATCGTGTCTAGTGCGTGAATCGCCATGCGACGTTCTATACGGCGCAGCAGCGTGCTGCTCTTGTAAAGCGAGAAGTCATGCCTGGTGTGATGTTGCAGGTGCAGGATAATCTGTTGCAGTGGTGCTGAAGGCGCTATCGCAGCGTGTTCTTTTTTGTCCGCGTCAGGTGCAAGTTTTCTTTGTTTTGTTTGTTGTACAAACGCCAGAATGCGTACCGGCAGATCGGCCGCTGCAGCGATGATGTCTGCACAACCGGAAGCGATGATGCTGTTTGGCATCGAATCAAATTGAGCGGATTCCGGTGTCTGCACCATTGTGAGTCCGCCAGCAGCCTTGATGGACATCGCACCGGCAGTGCCATCAGATCCCATGCCAGAGAGGACAACTGCAATAGATTGTTCGCCACATTCGCTAGCGAGAGATGAAAACAGGACATTGACAGGCAAGCGCAAGCCGCGCACTTCAGCGGGTTTGCTCAAGGACAGTTTGCTTTTTTCGACGCTGAGTTCTGTATTGGGTGGAATCACATACACATGATTGCGCTTGATCTGCATGCCTTGCGCGGCTTCGACAACCAGCATGGAGGTGGAGCGCTGCAACAACTCTGGCAACAAGGAAGGTTTGGTAGGGTCCAGATGCTGGATGACAATCCATGCAAGCCCGCTGTCCGGCGATGTATGTTGAAAAAACTGCTCAAGCGCGATCAAGCCCCCAGCTGAGGCACCAATGCCGACGATGCGGAGTCGCTCCGACGGCGTGTCTGTAGAGGCGTTTGCCAAATCATGTTTGAGTGTCACTGAAGCAGCGGGGGACTTTTGGATTCAGTGATCATGACTAACAGATCGTTGCTGTCGGTGCAGTGATTGCTTACCAGTCGCAGACTGCGTGTTCCCTTGCCTCCGAGCACTGTTGTGACAATGATTGCATCGTCTGGCCCGTCAATGAGCTGCCGGTTAAGTAACTTGAATACAGCGGGTCGACTTGAAACTGTCAGCAGCGATTCAAACTTTTCTCCACACAAGTCTTCTTTTAATCGGTCAAACAGTTTGCCACCCATTTCGTTACAGTCAGTGATGCGACCATCTGCGCTCAGCATAAAAAAGCCGCAGGCAGCCATATCATAAAACGCCTTGAAACAGGCCAGATCATGTGAGAACTCGCGTTCATTGCTCTGAAGTTGCTCATGCTGCATGTCCAGTTCTATTTGAAAAGTCTGCAGTTCGTGTAACAGTTTAAGACCTTCCGCAGCAGTATCAGGCGTGCTGGCCAAACGAAACAGCACACTCAGTGCATCGACGCTGACAGAACAGGCATAAGCGCGAGGCGCCGTTCCATTCTTGATACGATCTTTGGCTTCAAGCCGCAATCTGTTGACTTCTTGTTGAGGTGACATGTAATCAGGCATTAGACCTCCGAGGGTGCGCGTTGTAACAATTTTAAGTATAGGCTGATCGATCAGTTGTACAAGCTGTCATCATGGATGTTGACGGGATAATGGACAGTTTGAAACGCAGATTGCGGGTTGGCTGTGCGTTAACTCACGTTTGCTGTCTGTTTTGGGCGGTGACTTGTTCAATGCCGGATTGATCTGCCATCATGCAACTCAAATAACAGGTCATGGAATCAACACGGTGCCGCGCACCCGGTGAGGTCATTCATGCAAATATCCCGAGGTTTTATCTGCCGCTCATTGCTGCTTCTGGCGAGTGCCACCGGATGCTCCCAGCTGTCAGCGCAGGGCGTAGGCGATCTGCCAACCGCTGCCACCGCGTCGGACGGGCGCTACATCAGTTGGCAGGAGCATCTGATCGATGACGCCGCGATTCTCGACTTTGTACTCAGCGGCGGCGATGGTCTGGTGATGACCGACATCGACAACGACGGGTATATCGACATTGTGTCGGTGCACGAATCCGATTCCAGTTATGACTCCGCCAACTTTACGCTAGGTTTTGAAGCGCCGCCGGAAGGTTATGTGCGCATTGCCTTTGGCAGCGCCGATCCAACGCGGTGGCACAACATCACGGTGGCCAAAGAGCTGGATGCCGCCGCGCCAGAAGACGCAGCGGTAGCCGACATGAACGGTGACGGATATATTGATATCCTGATTGCCGCTGAATTGTCGCATGTGCTGTATTTACAAAACCCTGGCCCTGGTGCCCGTGATACCGAGTGGCCACGCCTGAAGCTGCCAATGACCGTGGGTCGCGGCAGTTACATCCGCGTGTTTGCCGCAGATCTGGATGGCGACGGTGTGCCGGAAGTGATTGCCCCCAACAAAGGCGCACAAATTCCCGGGCCCGACGATTTTGCAGTGTCCAATCCGGTATCGATCTTCAAGGTGTCGGGTGACCCTTTAATGGGTGACAACTGGCAAGAAATAGAGCTTGGCCGGTACAGCATTCCACAAAATTCCGAACCGGTTGATCTGGATGGTGACGGCG
>JAUSPW010000127.1 GCA_030652635.1 Pseudohongiella sp.
CCAGGTTCAAATAGGCCATAACTGTATTGTGGGCGACCACACGGTGATATGCGGCTGCAGCGCATTGGCAGGCAGCACGCGGATTGGTCGTTATTGTGTGATTGGTGGTGGTGTGGGTATTACCGGGCATTTGAGTATTACTGATCGTGTAACGATCAGTGCCATGTCGATGGTGACCCAGTCCATTACAAAACCCGGGCTTTATTCTTCTGGCACCTTGCTGCAGGAGAGTGCTCAGTGGAAACGAAATGTGGTGACACTTGGTAAGCTGTCCGAGTTGTCCCGAACTGTCAGGAACATTCAAAGGCAACTGGATCAAGACAGCTTGCCGCCGTCAGGAAATGATTATGATGAACATCGAAGAGATTAAGGAATATCTGCCGCAGCGTTATCCTTTTTTGCTGGTTGACCGTGTGGTCAGCATTGAACTTGGAAAGTCGATTATTGCGTATAAAAATGTCAGCGTGAACGAGCCGTTTTTTAATGGCCACTTTCCAGATTTTCCGATCATGCCGGGTGTGCTGATCATTGAGGCCATGGCACAGGCAGCCGGTGTGCTTGGGTTCAAGAGTCAAGAGAAAAAACCTAAAGACGGTTATCTGTATTATTTTGTGGGCGCCGATGAAGTGCGCCTGAAACGCCCGGTGGTTCCGGGTGACCGCCTGACGCTGGAGGCCAGTATTCTGACCAGTAAACGTGGTATCTACAAATTTCAGTGCCGCGCGTCAGTAGGCGATGAGTTGGTCGGCGAGGCAATCATAATGTGTGCAGAGAGGAAAAAAGAAAAGTGATTGACGCGCTTGCAATCATACATCCCTCGGCCAGCATTGCCGACGGTGTTCGGGTAGGTCCATGGAGTGTTATTGGCCCGAATGTCACCATCGGTGAAGGCAGCGAAATTGCCTCGCACGTGGTGATCAAAGGCAACACTCGCATCGGGAAAGGCAACAGCATTTATCAGTTTGCATCAATAGGTGAAGACCCCGCCGATAAGAAGTTCTCGGGGGAAGACACCTGGCTCGAAATTGGTGACAACAACATCATTCGTGAAGGCGCTACTTTGCACCGCGGCACTGGCGCGGGCGGTGGTTTGACACGTATTGGTAGCGGCAATCTGATGATGGCCTACGTCCACATCGCACATGATTGTGTGGTCGGAAATAATACTGTGTTTGCCAACAATGCTGGATTGTCGGGGCATGTGCACGTCGATGACTGGGCCATCCTGGGCGGTTATGCCGGCGTGAATCAGTTCCTGCGGGTAGGGGCACATGCCATGGTAGGGGGCATGACACACATTTCGCATGACGTACCTGCTTATGTGATTGTCAGTGGTAGTCCGCCAGCCGTGCGCAGTGTTAACACTGTCGGATTAGAGCGTCGTGGTTTTGATGAGCAAACGGTGAAGTTGATCCGGGAAGCATTTAAGGTCATTTACAAACGCGGTTTGAGTTTGCAGGAAGCGCAGCAACAGATCGCTCAAATGGCCGACGATCATGCGGCACAACATGCTGCGCTGACCGTGTTACTGAATTCGATTTCCGGGTCGGCCAAAGGAATTCATCGCTAAGGCAAACGTGTTGCCATCAACAATAAAAAGCAGGTGCCGGATTTATGCTGATAGCCATGGTGGCGGGGGAAACCTCCGGTGACATACTCGGTGCCGGTCTGATCCGCGCCTTGCGTCAGCGTTACCCTGAGGCGCGCTTTGTGGGTGTGGGTGGTCCGCGCATGCTCGACTGCGGTTTCGAAACCATTACACCCATGGAACGTTTGTCGGTGATGGGTTTTATTGAACCGCTGGGTCGCCTGCCAGAATTATTGCGACTGAAACGTGATCTGATCACTCGTTTCAGTGAAGAAACACCCGCGGTGTTTATTGGCATAGATTCACCAGGTTTTAATTTACGCCTGGCGCAGTCTCTTCATGACCTTGGCATAAAAACCGTGCACTACGTCAGTCCCAGTGTCTGGGCCTGGGGTCAAAAGCGCATTTTCAAAATCGCCAAAGCCGTTGACCTGATGCTGACCTTGTTTCCCTTTGAGACGGATATCTACCGCCAACACGGCATTGCCGTGCATTGTGTAGGGCACCCGATGGCAGATCGGGTAGATCCGGATGAGAATCAACAGCAGGCCCGCCAGCAGGCGCAACAGTTGCTGGGACTTAATCCCGAGGGCACACAACAGATTGTGAGTTTGATGCCCGGCAGCCGGCATGATGAGCTTGCCCGTCTGGCGCCAGTATTTTTGAAAACCGCCTTGATCTGTTTGCAGACCCGTCCGGATCTGCATTTTGTATTGCCCTGTGCCAACCAGGCGCGTCTGGAACAACTGAATCGCTTACTGGATGAGGTATTGGCTGAAAACCCGGCGCATGCTCGTTGGCGAACATCTTTTGCAGTGCTGGATGGCCAATCCTATGAGGCCATGCGTGCGGCCGACATGGTGTTATTGGCTTCCGGCACCGCCACATTGGAAGCGATGCTGCTCAAACGCCCGATGATTGTGTGTTACAAGTTATCCGCCATGACCTGGTGGCTGGCATCGCGTCTTGTTAAAGTGCCCAATATTGCCTTGCCGAATCTGCTGGCAGGTCAGCGCCTGGTACCAGAGTACCTGCAACATGCGGTGACGGAATCAACACTGTCCACAGAACTGCTGGCCTGGCTGAGCGATCCGGTACGCCGAGATGCTTTGTACGATGATTTTACCCGCATCCATCGCAGTATTCGTCTGGACGCTGATCAGCAAGCCGCCAGTGCGGTCAGTACCCTGATTTCAAAAGGCAAAGTCAGCTAATGCACACGACGCAACAACCGCATGGTCTGCTGTTTGATGAACTGTCCAAAAATGTGTCCGAGTGGCCGCAACATGCCAATCAACATGTTGCCGGCGCGGATGAAGCCGGCCGCGGCCCACTGGCTGGCGCGGTCTTTGCAGCAGCGGTGATATTACCTCGTCACTATGATTTGCCCGGATTAAATGACTCTAAAAAACTCAGTGCCGCACGGCGAGCGCTGTTGTACGATCTGATTCAGCAGCAGGCGCTGGCGTTTGCGATCACGCAGGTTTCTGCCGCCGACATAGACAAGATCAATATTTTCAGAGCCTCACTGCTGGCGATGCATCGCGCCGTGGATGCACTCGGTATTGACGCTGATTTTGTGTACGTGGATGGCACGCACTGCCCGCCATGGAGCCGGGCGGGTGCGGCATTGGTCAAAGGCGACAGCCGGTTGGACTGTATTGCCGCCGCCTCAGTATTGGCAAAAGTGGCGCGCGATCGCGATCTGTTGCGATTGCATGCAGCGTTTCCGATGTACGGATTTGACAGGCATAAAGGGTATCCAACCCCCGAACATTTAAAGGCACTCGCGCTGCACGGCCCGTGTGTGGAACACCGGCGCAGTTATGCGCCCGTGGCGAAGGTTCTGGCGGACAACTGACCCAGGATTTGCCCCCGATAATTTAAACTTTTTCTTCAGGAAATTTGCATGTCCCTTGCTCCAGGCCAATTTGTTCATCTGAATGTACATACCGAGTTTTCAATTGTGGACGGTCTTGTGCGTGTGGAGGAGTTGATCAAAACGGTTCGTGCGCTGGACATGCCTGCCGTGGCTGTGACCGATCATGCCAACCTGTTTGCCATGATCAAGTTTTACTCGGAAGCATTAAGCAAGGGTATCAAACCCATTTGCGGTTGTGATGTACTGATTGAGAATCCGGAACACACTGATCGCCCGCATGCCATCACACTGCTGGTCAAAAATCTTGAGGGATACCGTAACCTGACGCGCCTGATCTCGATGTCGTATACCGACAAAGTAGGCCTTGGTGCGCCCACATTGCGCCGACGTTGGTTAGAGCAGCACGCAGACGGATTGATAGTGTTGTCTGGCGGTATGCAAGGGGATGTTGGGCGGGCGCTGGTGGAGGGTGATAGACCCACCGCTTTAAGGACACTGGCCTGGTGGATGAATCTGTTTCCAGACAGTTTTTATCTGTCGATCGCACGCTGTGGTCGCCCCGGTGAGGAAGCCTATATTCAGGCGGCGGTGATGTTGTCCTCAGACACCGATTGCCCCTTGGTGGCGGTGAATGATGTGCGGTTTATCGCTGCCTCCGATTTTGAAGCTCACGAGGTACGCGTGTGCATTCATGATCGCCGTACCCTTGATGATCCCCGTCGTCCCCGTCACTACACCGAGCAACAATATCTGCGCTCGACCGACGAGATGATCGCCTTGTTTGAAGACTTGCCGGAAGCCATCGAGAACAGCGTGCAGATTGCGATGCGCTGTTCTTTATCTCTGGAGCTGGGCAAACCCTACCTGCCTAATTATCCAGTGCCGGCCGGCATGACCATGGATGAGTTTTTTCGTGAAATCAGTTTGCAGGGCCTGAAGCGCAGACTGCCCCGCATCATCAGTGAGAGCCACGGCTTGCCAACCCCTATCGACAGCAGTCGTGTGGAGGAGTACGCAGATTTTTGTAAACCTTACTTTGAACGTCTGGATTTTGAGCTCAATGTGATTATTCAGATGGGCTTTCCCGGCTACTTCCTGATTGTCATGGAATTTATCCAGTGGGCCAAAAACAATGATATTCCCGTTGGGCCGGGCAGGGGCTCAGGCGCCGGTTCTATTGTGGCGTACGCCCTGGGGATCACCGATCTGGATCCTTTGCGTTATGACCTGCTGTTCGAGCGCTTTTTGAACCCGGAACGGGTGTCGATGCCGGACTTTGACGTGGACTTCTGCATGGAAGGTCGTGATCGGGTTATTCAGCATGTGGCTGAATTGTATGGCAAAGAAGCGGTATCGCAGATCATCACCTTTGGCACTATGGCCGCCAAGGCGGTGGTGCGCGACGTAGCGCGTGTGCAAGGTAAATCCTATGGCCTGGCCGATAAACTCTCCAAGCTGATCCCGTTTGAGCCGGGCATTACGCTGGAAAAGGCGATGGAAGACGAGCCTGCCCTCAAGGAGTTTATTGACTCCGATGAGGACGCGCAGGAAATTATGGAAATGGCGCTCAAACTGGAAGGCATCACCCGTAACGTAGGCAAACACGCGGGCGGCGTGGTGATTGCGCCGACACGACTGACCGACTTTTCTCCGCTGTACTGTGATGAAAACGGCGATGGACTGGTGACCCAGTTCGACAAAAACGATGTGGAAACCGCGGGTCTGGTCAAGTTCGACTTTCTGGGTTTGAGAACACTGACCATCATCGACTGGGCAGTGAAGATGATCAACCGGCAGGAGCCTGCGCATCGCGACAAGCCGCTGGATATCACCATGATTCCGCTGGACGATGTGCGTGTGTATGAGTTGCTGCAGCGCGGCGAAACGACTGCGGTGTTCCAGCTGGAATCGCGCGGTATGAAAGATCTGATCAAGCGTTTGTTGCCCAGCTGTTTTGAAGACATCGTGGCATTGGTAGCCTTGTTTCGCCCCGGTCCCTTGCAGTCGGGCATGGTGGATGATTTTATCAACCGCAAACACGGCCGCGCCGAAATCAGTTATCCACACCCCGATCTGGCGCCCGTGCTCGGCAATACCTATGGGGTCATTCTGTATCAGGAACAGGTGATGCAGATTGCCCAGGTGCTGGCCAGTTACAGTCTGGGCGGCGCCGATATGTTGCGCCGCGCCATGGGTAAAAAGAAACCCGAAGAAATGGCCAAACAGCGTGGCTTTTTTGTGGATGGCGCCTCAGGTCGTGGGCTCAGTGAGGAGTTATCAGGGTCCATATTTGACCTGATGGAAAAATTCGC
>JAUSPW010000108.1 GCA_030652635.1 Pseudohongiella sp.
CCTGGCCATCGTCTCGGCCTTTAAATTCCAGGGCGCCGGTGTCAAGCAGGCGTGCGACGTCGCCGGTGTCGTAACAACGGATATTGCCGAGCGCAGGCAGGCAACGGAATTTGTTATTTGTTGTCAGTTCATCGCCCGCATAAGCTTTGGCCAGACCAATGCCCGCGACCCACAAACGACCCCAGACGCCGGTTGGAAGCGGGCGCTCCTGATCATCAAGGATGAACACCTGGGTATTGGCTATCGGCCAACCTATGGTGACACGGTCCAGATCTGGCGTGAGCCGGCCGCCACTGACCACGACGCTGCATTCGGTAGGTCCGTATTCGTTCCACAATTCAACCATCGGGACGCGGGCAAAATGCGCTTGCATCAGATCGGGCACAAGCTTTTCGCCAGCCAACGTAACAAAACGCAAGGATGCTACTGATGCGGGTATCCGCTCGAGCAGGACACGGTACAAGGTAGGTGTCAATAGGATGGAAGTGACCTGGTGCTGTTCGATGTTTTCCCTGATGCGCTCAACCGAACGCTTGGAGGCGGTATCAATCATCACCAGGCGCCCGCCACTCAGTAGCGCACTCAGAATGTCGATCAGCGAGGCGTCAAACCCCGCGCTCGGCATCTGCAGTGTGGTATCTGCGCGCTCAAGTCGATATTCCCGGATTCGCCAGGCAACCGAGTTGGTGATGCCTGAATGGAGAATTTCAACACCCTTGGGCACACCGGTACTGCCAGATGTAAAAATAACATAGGCGACATCCTCTGCCTGCGGTGCTTGCAGGGCCTGATGCCGTGTTGTTGCAATGGCACGCTTGTTGAGCACTTCCATCGCGATACATTCGACCGCTTCTGAGTCTGTCAGCTCAGGGACACAGGCATGTCCTGTCGCATGGATCAGATAGTGCGCATCACATTGCTGCAGGATCAAACGCACACGCGCCAGTGGCGTATCGGGAGTGACCGGTACATAGACTGCACCCATCGAAAACAAGGCGAGCATCGCCGTGATGAGGTCAATCGACGAGTCGAGACTGACAACCACTCTGTCACCGGCTCTGATGCCATACAGGTTAAACAGCGTGAATGCAGTTTCCGTGACCAGATTATCGACTTGTGCATAAGTGAGCTGGCAATCGCCTTCGATTAACGCAATCGTGTGCGCGCCGCTGGCAACCTGCTTCTTCCACTGACTGTAAATTGTGTCGGGTACAACTCTGGTACTTGCTGTTTGTGAAACGTTTGCTGATTTTGCCGCTGATCTGGTCGCAGTCCTTGAGCCACTGTGCAACATTGCCACACGTGCGCCGACGTTCGCCGGCGGGTTAGGTTCCGGAACGGTAAATGCAGAATTCACCCAATCAACAACGGTTCCGGTGTCGCCCGCTACCAGGGTTTCAAGCAAGGTCAGATACTCACCTATGCGTCTGGTCATGGTAGCTTCGCTGAACAGGCTCTCTGCATACGCGCAGTTGATCAACACGCTGTTCTCGGCTTCGATCAGATCGAGGCTGATGTCAAACATACCAGCGCCTTCATACTGGGTCAGCGTTTCTCCGTCAAAGCTGTTGGTTTTGATGGTGCGCGAGCCGGCATTCTCGTACGAGAACATGACGTCAAACAGCGGGTTACGATTGGCACGGTGACTGATATTGAGTGCGCCAAGCAAGGCGCTGAATGGATAATCACTGTGCGCCTGTACCTCAAACAGTTGATCGCGAATCTGTTGCAGGAACTCGTTGACACTACTGTGCTCGTTGATGCTCGCCGGAAATGCAAGTGTGTTGACAAACATACCCACGGCATTGTCGGCTGCGGCATCAGGGCGCCCTGAGCCGGGCAAACCGACAACAAACTGCCGCTGTCGCGCGTAGCGCCAGGTCCAGGCCACAAACACAGCGAACAAAGCGCCGAACGTGGAAATACGCGATCGGGTGCAGAAGCGATGTAACGCCGCCGTGGACTCAGTGTCCAGCTTGAGCGCAATACGCCTG
>JAUSPW010000116.1 GCA_030652635.1 Pseudohongiella sp.
GTTGCGCCCGATTCTGGTGGGGCGTGATACCAAGCTGCCTGACTACATCGTACTATTCTCCACACTCGGCGGCATCAGCATGCTGGGCATCAATGGCTTTGTGATCGGGCCGCTGATTGCCGCACTGTTTCTGAGCTTCTGGACAATCTTCAGCAAGGAATTTAACGCCCCTGAATCCTGATCTGGCCAGTCAGGCGCTGCAAGGCAGCTGTCACTGCGCTAGAATACCGGCTTCTGAGATTGGGAGTATCGCTTTGAAAAATAGTCACATCGCGTTTATCGGCGCTGGCAACATGGCCAACAGCCTGATTCGGGGCCTGCTGGCCAAGTCCGTGCCCGCTGCTCACCTGCATGCTACTGATATTGATCCTGAAAAATTACTGTCTCTGCAGACCGATTGTGGCATTCAGATTGGCAGCACAGCGGAAGTCTCCGCCAATGCCGATGTCATTATCCTGGCGGTCAAACCTCAGGTAATGGCGGCTGTGTGCGAAGAAGTGCAACATCATATAAAAAAGCCGGGATGCCTGATCATCTCCATCGCGGCCGGCATCCCCCTGAAATCTCTGGAGTCCTGGTTGGGTGAGTCACGGGCAATCGTCCGTTGTATGCCCAACACACCGGCTCTGGTAGGTGAAGGTGCAACCGGCCTTTTTGCCAATACGCACTGCTCAGCGAGTAATATCGCCCTGGCAGGCGATATCTTGTCTGCGGTTGGCATTACGTGCTGGCTCAAAGCCGAGCAGGACATCGATATTGTGACGGCGCTCTCTGGCAGCGGACCGGCCTATTTTTTCCTGATGATCGAAGCACTGGAAAAAGCCGCAATCTCATTAGGGCTTGATGCCACTGTCGCGCGCCAGCTCAGCATTCAAACGGCATTAGGGGCTGGCAAACTGGCGGCTGACAGTGATGTTGGTCCTGCTGAACTGCGCCGTCGGGTAACATCGCCCGGTGGTACAACTGAACAGGCCTTGTTAAGCTTCCAGCGCGATGGTTTTGAGCGTATTGTCGCCAACGCCGTTGAAGCTGCGCAGCAGCGCTCGGCCGAACTCGCTAAATAATTTTGGGACAGGTCGCACAAGCGACCCGGTAAGAGACTACAACATGAATGCAATTGGCAATATTGGCAGTTTGTTGGTCAGCACCCTCGGCACACTGTATATGCTGGCAGTGCTGCTGCGTTTTTTGCTGCAGATATCTCGGGCGGATTTTTACAATCCCATTACCCAGATGATCGTGCGCGCTACCGATCCTGGTGTACAGCTGTTCCGTCGTTTTATACCGGGTTTTAAAGGCGTTGATTTTGCGACACTGGTGTTTGCGGTACTGGTCGAATGCATCCTGATTTGTGCGTTGATTTTTATGGCCGGGTTTGATCTGCCTGGGGTTGGTCTGATCCTGACCTGGGCAGTGGGCGGTATTCTCAACTTCATTCTGGATATCTATTTCTGGTCGTTGCTGGTGTCAATTGTCTCCAGTTTTATTGCGCCGTTTAGTGAACATCCCGCACTGGTGTTGGTCCGTCAATTAACCGAACCCATCATGGCTCCCTTTCGACGCTTGTTGCCGTCGATGGGCGGCCTAGATCTGTCTCCGATTTTTGTGTTTCTGAGTATTCAAATTCTGAAAATTCTGCTGATTGCACCCATTGGGGCCAATCCGGCATTTGTACCCGGCATGTGATGCCGCCTCAGGATACAGACAAGGAGGAGATTCCGCGCTGGTATCGCTGGCAAGGTGATCAACTCATACTTAACTGCAAAATTCAGCCACGTGGCGGCAAAGATGCCTTTGGAGAACAACTCGGCGATCAGATCAAACTTCGCATCAGCGCACCGCCAGTCGATGGCAAAGCCAATGCGCATTTGATCCGGTTTCTTGCCAGCGAATTTGCAGTACCACAACAGAACATAAGTATTATCAGGGGAGAAAGCAGCAAACAGAAACAGATCAGTATCAGCAAACCCGGACGACTGCCCGATCTTGCTGATCTGAAACCCGCAGCCCGTTAAGTTGCGCAGAGCACTGTTTCCAAGGCCTGCTTGAGGATTACACAACATCATGCCCGATTTCCTTCCGGAAGATTCCGTCGGAATAGTCAGCCCGCAGCGTTTTCATTTTGATGAACCCCTTACCTTGCGCAGTGGTAAAGTCATCAAAACCTACGACCTGATGGTGGAAACCTACGGTGAACTGAATGCGGACAAATCCAATGCCATTCTGATTTGCCCCGCGCTGAGCGGTGACCATCATGCTGCGGGCTATCACAGCATGGATGATAAAAAGCCGGGCTGGTGGGATGTGTGTATCGGACCCGGCAAACCTATCGATACCAATCATTTTTTTGTGATCAGCCTGAATAATCTTGGCGGCTGCGCAGGCAGTACCGGGCCGGCATCAATCAATCCGGATACTGGCACCTGGTATGGCCCGGATTTCCCGGTAGTGACCGTACGCGACTGGGTGAATAGTCAGGCGCGGCTGGCTGACCGGCTCGGCATTCAACAGTGGGCGGCGGTGATTGGTGGCAGCCTTGGTGGCATGCAGGTCATGCGCTGGTCTATCAGTTATCCGGAGCGCGTACGTCACGCCATCATGCTGGCCGTTGCTCCCAAACTGTCCGCACAAAATATTGCCTTTAATGAAGTGGCACGGCAGTCCATTACCGGTGATCCTGACTTTCATGCAGGCCGTTACCGGGATCACGGCGTTATCCCCAAAAAAGGTCTGATGCTGGCGCGTATGGTCGGACACATCACCTATTTGTCGGATAGCGCCATGCGCGAGAAATTTGGTAAGGCCACACAAGAGATTAAAGAAGCCTCTTTGAATCTCGGCCGTGATTTACGTGCCGGCAAACTCAGCTTTGGTTTTGACGTGGACTTTCAGGTGGAAAGTTACCTGCATTATCAAGGAGAACGGTTTTCAGAAACCTTTGATGCCAACTCTTATTTGTTGATGACCAAAGCCCTGGATTATTTTGATCCCAGCGTGGATTACGATGGGGACCTCAGCAAAGCCTTTGCAAAAAGTGATTGCCGCTTTTTGCTGGTGTCGTACAGCACCGACTGGCGCTTTCCACCTGAGCGCACGCAGGAAATTGTTACCGCCCTTTTAAAAGCCGGCAAACAAGTGAGTTATCTGGACATTGAAGCGGATGAAGGCCACGACGCCTTCCTGTTGCCAGTGCCGCGATACATGCAAGCCATGACCACCTACCTGAACCGTGTAAAACAAGAGGTGGCCAGCTGATGCGCGCTGATCTGGAAATTATTCAGAAGTGGATCAAACCCGGCAGCCGTGTGCTGGATCTGGGTTGTGGTGACGGCAGTTTGCTGGCGTATTTGCGCGACAACAAACACACCATTGGTATTGGTCTTGAGATTGATAACCAAAAAATCGACGCCTGCCTGCACAAAGGCATCGACGTCATTCAACAAGACCTGAACAAAGGTCTCGGCAATTTTGAAACCCACAGTTTTGATACCGTGTTACTGACTCAGACCTTACAGGCGGTGCACTATCCCGATCTGCTGGTTGAAGAAATGCTGCGTATCGGCAAGAACTGCATTGTGACCTTCCCTAATTTTGGCAACTGGAAAAGCCGGGCCTACATCGCTTTTAAAGGTCGCATGCCAGTCTCGGATTTTATGCCCTATCAATGGTATGACACACCCAACATCCATTTTTGTACGGTGCGAGACTTTGATGATTTCTGTCGTGCTAAAAACATTGATGTCATCACACGAACGGTTGTCGACAACAAACACCGCGATAGCGCGATTATTCGCGCGTTTCCCAACCTGCTGAGTGAAATTGCGATTTATCACTTTGCGCGTGGACACCAAGGCGGCAAATGATGCAGAAAATTGTGCTGGCGAGCAGTAATGCAGGCAAGTTGAAGGAACTACAGTCATTGCTATCTGCACTGCCAGTCGAGATTATTGCGCAGTCTGTTTTTGGTGTGGATGACGCCGAAGAAACCGGTCTAACGTTTATTGAAAATGCGATTATCAAGGCGCGTCATGCCAGCGCCATCACTGGCCTGCCTGCCATTGCTGACGATTCCGGGCTGGCGGTTGATGCCCTTGGCGGTGCGCCTGGCATTTATTCAGCGCGTTATGCCGAACTTCCCGCTGAGGTCGAAGGACTTACTGACTTGAAAGGTCTGGCACGCGATCACGCCAACAACAGCAAACTATTAGCAGCGCTGCGTGACGTCCCGGATGCTGAACGTGGGGCGCAATTTCATTGTGTGCTGGTGTTCCTGCGCCATGCGGCGGACCCCACGCCTCTGGTTTGCCATGGGCAATGGCATGGCAGCATTCTGCGCTCAGCCGCCGGGGCTGGCGGATTTGGTTACGATCCTGTGTTTCTGGTACCGCAACACGGCTGCAGCTCGGCAGAATTAAGCGCCGACCAGAAGAACAGCATCAGTCACCGGGCGCAGGCAAGCCAATTGCTGCTGACAGCACTTAACGTTCGTTATGGCATCTCTGCGTGACGCCCAAGGTGCCGACACTCACGCTTCCTCCCTTGAGTTTGTATATTCACGTGCCCTGGTGTGTGCGCAAATGTCCCTATTGTGACTTCAACTCGCATGAGCATGAAGGCGCAGGGGAATTACCTGAGGAAGACTATGTCAGCGCTCTGCTCGATGACCTGCAGCATGATCTGGTTTACGTTCAGCAGCGCGAAATAGAAAGCATTTTTATTGGTGGCGGAACACCGAGCCTGCTGTCCGCACGCGCCTATGATCGGCTGTTTAGTGGCCTGCAAAAGTCACTGCACTTCAGCAGTGATATTGAGATCACCCTGGAAGCCAACCCGGGGACAGCAGAACGGGAAAAATTTGCGGATTACTATTCTGCAGGCATCAATCGCTTGTCATTGGGTATTCAAAGTTTTGACCCGCAGCAACTCAAAAACCTCGGGCGTATTCATGACCAGCACGATGCAGAGCGCGCCATCGACTATGCCCGCAAAGCGGGTTTTAAACGCCTTAATCTTGATCTGATGTACGGCCTGCAGGAACAAACACCCGACGCCGCGCTGGCTGATCTGCACAAGGCCATCCGGTATGCGCCCGAGCATCTGTCGTGGTACCAGCTGACCATCGAGCCAAACACGGCGTTTTATAAACACACGCCGCCACTACCGCCCGAAGATGCCTTGATTGACATGCAAGACGCAGGGCTGGCCCTGTTACAGGAGCAGGGCTTGCAGCGCTACGAAATCTCCGCATTTGCCCGAGAGGGAGAGGCGTCGCGTCATAATCTGAATTATTGGCGCTTTGGCGACTATCTGGGCATCGGTGCCGGTGCACATGCCAAGCTTACCGAACCGCGCAAAAACCGCATTCTTCGCCTTCGAAAGCGCAAACAACCCACGCATTACTTACAGGCAGCCAAGCATAGCCTGTCACAGGCCAGCACTAATCTGCTGGTACGTTACCCCTATATGGCCGATGCCAGCCCGATAGAGTCACAAGACCTGCCAGTTGAGTTTCTGTTAAACGCTTTGCGCCTGCACGAAGGGTTTACCATCAGTCAATTTGAGTCGCTGACCGGGCTGCCTTTCAGCGGCCATTTAAAGCAGGTAGAATCCTTGCAGCATCAAGGGCTTCTGACAATTGAAGGAGAACGGATTACGACCACGGCGCGTGGTTATCAGTTCCTCAATACTGTCCTGGAGGCGTTTCTGTAGCCCCGTTGACATAATCGGTCAGCGCACTGAGTTCACGATCATGCCCGCAAGCAACTCCCGCAATTTGATCAGCCATATGCAATCCTTGTTGAGCCTGCCTTCTATCAGTTCAGGCAACGCTGCGCTGGACATGAGCAATATGCCCGTCATTAACTACCTGGCAGAACAGTTTGGCGCACTGGGTTTTGAATGTGAAATTGTGCCGTGTGAACCTACTCACGGGAATGTTAAAGCCAATCTGATTGCGACACTGGGCAAAGGTCCCGGTGGGCTGGTACTGGCCGGGCATACCGACACCGTGCCTATGGATCCTGAGCTATGGTCGGTTGATCCACTCGCGGTCACACAAAAGGACGGTCGCCTGTACGGGCTTGGCAGCACGGATATGAAAGGGTTTTTTGCCCTGATTCTGGAAGCTGTGCAGCCGTTCCTCGACCAGCCACTGCAGCAACCCCTGATTGTACTGGCCACTGCTGACGAAGAAACATCGATGTTTGGCGCCCGGAAAATTGCCGAGATCGGCCGGCCCAAGGCCCGCTACGCCATCATAGGTGAGCCCACCGGCATGAAACCGATACGCGCACACAAAGGCGTGATGATGGAATCTATCCGACTGCAAGGCCGCAGTGGTCACTCATCTGATCCAAGTCTGGGCATAAACGCGATGGAGGCCATGCACGACGTGATGAGCGAGCTGATGCGGTATCGCAATGAGTTACAACAGCGTTATCGCAGCCCCTTGTTTGCGATTGACAAACCAACCATGAATTTTGGATGCATCCATGGTGGCGATAATCCCAATCGCATCTGTGGGCATTGCGAGCTGGAGTTTGATATTCGCATGTTGCCGGGCATGGAAGCTGAACTGTTGCGCCTTGAAATCGATCAACGACTTCGTCCACTGGCAGAGCGCTGGAAGGTTGGTTTTGAGTTTACGCCCCTGTTTCCCGGCGCACCGGCATTTATTTGCCCGGCAGAAAGTGATCTGGTGAAAACAGCTGAACGGCTCACCGGACATGTCGCTGGTACGGTGGCTTTTGGCACCGAGGCTCCGTTTTTGCAAAATATGGGTATTGATACCATCGTGCTCGGCCCCGGAGATATTGATCAGGCTCATCAACCGGACGAATATCTGGCCCTGGATCGCGTTCAACCATGCATTGACCTGTTGCGGCGCTTCATTTCGCATTATTGTGTCAAACCGGTTTCCCCCTTGTTGAACACCTGATTTCAACAACATAATTGAACATTACATCAGCAAGGCACCACGGAATAAAAACACATGGACAATCTTTCGCAATACATCGACTGGTTCAGACACTCGTCCAGTTATATCAATGCGCATCGCAAAAAAGTGTTTGTGGTATTGCTGACCGGAGAGACGATTGCGCATGAGAACTTCAGTCACATTGTGCATGACATCACCTTGTTGCACAGCCTGGGTGTCAAACTGGTATTGGTGCATGGCGCCCGCCCTCAGATCAATGCGGCGTTAAGCGGCGCCGGACAGGAACTGCGCTACCACAAGGGCTTGCGCATCACCGACACTGACAGCCTGCAGATCATCAAACAGACAATTGGTGCCATGGCGATAGATATTGAAGCCCAATTCTCCATGGGCCTGGCCAACTCGCCCATGCACGGTGCGGATATCAAGGTCAGTCGTGGCAATTTTATTACTGCACGTCCTCTGGGCATCATTGAGGGTGTGGACTACGCGCTCACCGGCGTTGTGCGTAAAGTCAACGCCGAGGCGATTTTGCAGCATCTGGATAAGAACAGTATTGTGCTGGTATCGAACCTCGGGTATTCACCAACCGGGGAAGTCTTTAATCTGTCCGCAGAGGATGTTGCCACGGAAGTCGCCATGGCCATGCAGGCAGAAAAGCTGATTTTGTTTGTGCCCCAACGCGGCGTTATGGGCAAGGATGGCCAGTTGATCAGCACCCTGAGCCCCGTGCAGGCCGATCTGTTGCTGAAAGAACTCGCTCAGGATGAATCTGTTGCCAGAAATATCACCCTCGAATCCCTGTCTGCCGCTGTTAAAGCCAGCAATAAAAATGTCCATCGCTGCCATCTGATCAGTTTTGCTGACAATGGTGCACTGATACAGGAGCTGTTCACCCGCGAAGGTAATGGTACGCTGGTATCCAAGGACAACTTTGAATGGTTGCGACAGGCAACCATCAATGATGTTGGCGGCATACTTGAGCTGATCGCGCCACTGGAAGCTGCCGGCATTCTGGTGCACCGCTCACGCGAATTACTGGAAGCCGAAATCGATTATTTTAAAGTGATCGAAATGGAAGGCATGATCATCGCCTGCGCGGCTATTTACCCATTAGATGAAGAAAGTGGTGAGATCGCGTGCATCGCCATCCACAAAAATTATCAGGAAAGCGGGCGCGGTGATCACTTGATGCGAGCATTGGAAAAAGAAGCGCGCAAGCAGGGTTTAACAAAGGTTATTGTGTTAACAACTCAGACTGCGCATTGGTTTATGGAACGCGGCTTTGAGCCTATCGCCATCAGTGATCTGCCGGCTAAAAAGCAGCAGATGTATAACTACCAGCGCAAGTCCAAAGCATTTATAAAAACACTGCGATAACAAACGCGCAGGCAGGGGAGCAAAGATTTACCGTGGAAACACCCAAAAAATCTATAGTGATCGTTGAAGACGACAAGTTGTACGGGCGTGTACTGGACTATCAACTGAACAGTCTGGGATACCGTTGCACGCTTATCAACTCCGGTCACCGTCTCCTGGAGGCATTGCCCAGCCTTGAACTCCCTGATTTGTTCATTTTTGACTATTTCCTGGGCATCGATGAACCCACCGGGCTGGCACTGTGCCGCCACGTGCAGAGCTTCTGTAATGTCCCCATCATAGTGCTGACGGGCAACAACAAGCTGGAAACTCTGGTGAGCTGCCTGAAAGCAGGTGCAGATCAATACATCGTCAAACCTTGTGATATCAGAGAGCTTGATGCCCGAATCATTGCATCGCTGCGTAAAACACCCACTCAGGACAGTATCAAAACGCGCGAGTTGAAACTGCAACTGGAAGATGATATCGCGCTGCACTGGTCTGACC
>JAUSPW010000124.1 GCA_030652635.1 Pseudohongiella sp.
CCGTGGATGACCAGCTACCTCGACGTTATGACCTTGCTGTTTGCGTTTTTTGTGATGTTGATGTCGATGTCAGAAATTCGTGTGGAAGAAGTGCCAATCATCACTGTGGCGCAAGCGCTGGGCTCACCGGCAGGCGCGGAGACCGTCACCATCACACAAGGCGGCACAGGTATTGAAGCAGGCCTGACGCCCGGTGGAATCGGCGTTCTGCCAGAGTACAACGCTGTGCTGCCAGGGCAGAGCAGTCAGACACTGGCGGAGGCAGCGGATACTGGCAGCACTGAAACCGATGACAATTATGCTGCGCAATTTGGTGAGCTTGAGAACAGCCTGAATTCGCTGGCACTCCAGGGCGTAGACGCGACACCGGGGCGCGAAGGGCTGACGTTGCGTATTGCTGACAACCTGTTGTTTGCCAGTGGTCAGGCAGAATTGATGTACGAGGGCATGGTGCTGATCAGCCAATTGACACAAATGCTGGTCGACTTTGAAGGAGAAATCTCGGTTGAAGGTCACACTGACAATATACCGATCAGTACAGCACGTTTCCCCTCCAACTGGGAGCTATCCAGCGCGCGTGCCATTTCGGTACTGAAATTTCTGGAACAAGATGGCATCGCCGCAAACCGCATGCGAGCGATTGGCTATGCGGATACTCGGCCACTGCAGGCCAATGACTCAGTGCAGAGTCGCTCCGCCAATCGCCGTGTGGAACTGATTCTGCGCGAGCCTTGATTACCCTGCAGCCTTACAAAATGCTACCAATTCGTCGAGCACGGTAACAGCTTCTGGCAAACGTGGCACAAACAATGGCCAGACATGCGGCTGTCCTCGCCAGATCTGCAACTCAGTCGTGACACCAGCAACGGCCGCCTTTTCAGCAACTCGAATACCATCATCCCTGAGCACTTCGCTGTCACTGACATAAATCAGCAGCGGCGGAAAACCCGTGTAATCTGCAAACAAGGGCGAAGCGCGCGGATCCAGAGCATCTGCCCCAGCAAGATACGTGGCGGCAGCACGTCGAATGGAATCGCCACTGAACATTGCGCAACTTTGACTGTTTGAATCCAGCGACACGCCCGTGGTGCTTAAATCCGCATAGGGTGACAACAACATGGCGGCTGCTGGCATTGGCAATCCCGCCTCTTTGATCTGCGCCAGTAAAGACAGGCACAAACCCGCGCCGGCAGAATCACCTGCCAGCACTATGGTGTGGGGATCACGCGTTTCCAATAAATAATGGTAAGCCGCCAAGGCATCATCGGCAGCGGCTGGGAATGGATGCTCTGGCGCTAGGCGATAGTCCAGCACAAATACACTGGCTCCCGACTGTTTTGCCAATCGGGTAGTGAATGAACGATAGGCCAGTGGCGAACCAAACAGGTAACCCCCACCATGGCAATACAAGATTACTTGTGAGGATTTTTTACCGGCCGGAATATTCCACTCACCACGAATGCCATCCTGCTCAAAGGCTTTAATCTCCACTTCCGTGGCGACCGGATTACGACCCATATCCCGATCCAGTGATCGGCGAAAACGCGGCGCGTCAAAATCAGGGCTGAGCAACTTGGGTTTAAAATTGCGACGCAGAAACCAACTGATCAGATATGAACGAACACTGCGGCGTTTGATGGATTTGCGTGTTAAGTTTGCTGTGTTCGCCATGATGTACCGGTGCCTCAGTTATTTTTGTTTTGTCAGGCGGGCATTCAGACCAGTGCTTTGAGTTTCTCAAGTTGCTCGGTCAGTTGTTGCACAGTCTGACTTCTGATGGTGCCATGCCCCACTTTGCGTCCAAGCTTGAATGCTTTGCCATAATGATGCGGATGGCAATCTGCAATTGCGGCAAGTTGCTCGATTGCAGGCACGGTGCCAATAAAATTAATCATGGCGCTTTCACCAAGTTTTGCCGTTGATCCCAATGGTAAACCGGTGACTGCACGTAAATGATTCTCAAACTGACTGCACTCAGCCCCTTCAATTGTCCAATGGCCTGAGTTGTGCACACGTGGCGCGATTTCATTGGCACGCAGGCCACCGTCCACTTCAAAAAACTCAAACGCCAGCACACCGACGTAATTCAGATGCTCCAGTACAGACGTCACATAAGCTTCAGCCAAAGACTGCAAGGCATGGTCGGTACTTGGCAGCGACAAGCGCAGAATGCCTTGTTCATGTGTATTGTGCACCAAGGGATAGGCGCGAATCTCGCCATCGCGGGCACGCACAGCAATCAGGGAAACCTCGCCGGTAAAATGTACAAAGGTTTCCAGAATACAGGGCACTGAACCCAGTTCCGCAAACGCATTGTCAACATCAGCGCTGTTAAGGAGCACTTTCTGGCCCTTGCCGTCATATCCCAAGGTGCGGGTTTTGAGCACAGCAGGCAAACCAATGGTCTGCACGGCTGCATCCAG
Source organism: Pseudohongiella sp. (assembly GCA_030652635.1). Lineage (GTDB taxonomy): Bacteria > Pseudomonadota > Gammaproteobacteria > Pseudomonadales > Pseudohongiellaceae > Pseudohongiella. Next base: position 2,424 of record JAUSPW010000124.1, read on the forward strand.
GGCTTGTTGCGAATCAACTGCCGCAAATGGTGCAACCGGAATTTGCAGTTGTTGAAACAGCGTCTTTTCATTCAAACGATCACGCGCAATTCGCAGCGCTTCCGCGCACGGGAATACCGGCACGTATTGGGACAAAAACGCGACGGTCTCGGCGGGCACATTTTCAAATTCAAAGGTCACCAGATCGACCTGATCAGCCAACTGGCGCAAATGTTCATGATCGTTGTAGTCAGCGCAGATGTGCGCGCCCAGCGCGGCCGCACAGGCATCCACCGCTGGATCCAGAAAGATGAACTGCATGCCCAGCGGAGTACCCGCCAACGCCAACATACGCCCGAGCTGACCGCCGCCAATCACACCTATTTTCATGGTTGTCGCGGATCCGGATTGTCCAGCACAGTGGCTGTCTGTTGTGCGCGGAAGGCAATCACGGCCTGCTGAATTGCCGGGTACTTGTTGCCAAGAATCGATCCTGCCAGCAAGGCAGCATTGACCGCCCCTGCACGGCCAATTGCCAACGTTGCGACGGCAATACCGGCCGGCATCTGCACGATGGACAGCAAAGAATCGACACCAGACAACATCGAAGATTGTACGGGCACACCCAGCACCGGCAAATGCGTTTTGGCCGCACACATGCCCGGCAGATGCGCGGCACCCCCGGCCCCCGCAATAATGACTTCAATGCCGCGGCCAGCCGCGTTCTCAGCGTAGCTGAACAACAGATCCGGGGTGCGATGGGCAGAAACAACCTGAACTTCGTGCGGGATACCGAGCTTCTCCAGCATCTCGATGGTGTGACACATGGTCGCCCAATCGGACTTTGAGCCCATGATGACACCGACCAGCGCCGGTTTCCCTGAATTGTTTTGGGTCATTTCTCATGCCTCTTGGCCGGAGCGGAAAAAGTCGCGAGTATACCGGAAAACCATCAATTTCAGAACTTTTCAGAATTTCTCGGGCCGGAGTACTTCCACCGACGACAAAAAACAGATCATGGCGTAATCGGTGTAATACTGCTGCTGCACGTGTTGGCTCAGCTTTTCTGCCAGTGCACGGCTGCAAACAACCTCGATACGCACATTGCCGTCGTTATCCCAACCAGCGTTGCGCACACCGCGACTGCCGCGCCCACGGGCATCGGACACGGTCCAGCCGGGTGCGCCAAGCCGCTGTAAATCATCAAGCAAGCGCGCTTCCAGAACAGCCTCACAAATCACGGTCAGCAAACATTTTTCATGACTGGCATGTGCTTGTGCGTTGCTCATAACGATGGTGCCTCGCTTATAAATTGGGCAATCTTCAGATACAAAGGAATACCAATCAGAATATTAAACGGGAAAGTGATACCCAGCGAGGCGCCCAGTGATAAGGACGGATTGGCTTGTGGCAGCGCCAGTCGCATCGCCGCTGGCACCGCGATATAGGAAGCGCTGGCACCGAGGGTGGCGAGCATGGCGGTACCGCCCACCGATAATCCCATCAGGGTTGCAACCCCCAGGCCTGTCGCGGCACCTATCCAGGGCATAATCAGCGCAAAACTGACCAACCGAATTCCAACCCGTTTGAGCGCACCCATCTGTTTTGACGCAATCAGGCCCATTTCGAGCAGAAACAGCGCCAGCACAGGCGCAAACATGCTGGTGTAGAGCGGTTCAAGCGGTGCGACGGCTTCTTTGCCTGCCAGCACCCCGATGATCAAGCCACCCAGCAGCAACATGATGCTTTTGCCCAGAAATATTTCGCGCCCCAGCGCCCGCCAGGGGGTACCTCGGCTGATCCCGCGGGCCAGTACGATACCTACCAGTATTGCGGGCACTTCGAGAATGGCCACAAACAGCGGCATGTAACTCTCAAAAAACACGCCTTGTGACGTCAGGTAGGCTACCACCACCGCAAAGGTACCGGCGCTGACTGAGCCGTAGTGCGCGGCAATATTGGCGGAGTCAATGCGGCTGAAGCGCAGCCCGCGCAGCAGTGGGAATGCAATCAGCGGGAGCACGATGCCCATCAACAGCACCAGGCCCATCTGTCCGACCAAGGCCGGGCTGGCCTGCTCAGCCAGCTCTACGCCGCCATGCAAGCCAATCGCCAACAGCAGGATAATCGATAGTGTCTCGTAAAGTGCAGGTGGCAATTTCAATTCACTGCGCATCAACCCCGCAGCCAGTCCAAACACAAAAAACAGTACGACCGGATCCCAACCCATGATGCCTCCAAAAGCGTCGCGACAGCTTACCCAAAGGGCGGATGGCGATCAATCAGATTGGGGGCGTTGCAACATCAGCGCAGGATCCTCGGGCGCGAATGATGCAGCTGAAATCCGGCACAAGTGGTCGCGCCGGGCAGCGGTGTACCCCTCCGACCAATCAGGCCGCGTTTATCATTTGAGTTGAAGCCCGAATTTGCGCGAGGACTGTTTGAGCTCCGAACGCGCAGCGTGAGGGCGAGTTCCGCAGCGCCGGGCGTAAACTCAGATGATGCGGCCGGTCCGGGAGGGTTGCCTCTGTCCGGCGCGGCTACCACTCAAACCCTACGGTCAGATATAAAAAAAGGGACACAGTTTACCTGCGTCCCTTTTGATTTTCCGAGTGGAAAGCGTGGGGTCAGAGCGCTTGCGCCCTCCGACCCCAACGGGCCGGCTGATTACATCATGCCGCCCATGCCACCCATACCGCCCATTCCACCCATGTCAGGGCCGCCAGACTGCTTGTCTTCAACAATCTCAGTCACCATGCACTCAGTGGTGATCATCAGACCCGCCACTGAACCGGCAGCCTGCAGCGCGCTACGGGTCACTTTAGCCGGGTCAATAATACCGGCTTCAACCATGTCCACGTACTCGCCAGTCGCAGCGTTGTAACCAACGTTGCCCTTGGCGGCTTTGACTTTGTCCAGTACAACAGACGGCTCGTCACCCGCGTTTTTCACGATCTGACGCAGCGGTGCTGTCACAGCACGCAGCAACAGCGCTATACCCACGTTCTGGTCTTCGTTGTCGCCTTTCAGCGTGCCTTCGATAGCCTGCAGTGCACGCACCAGCGCCACCCCACCACCAGGAACCACGCCTTCTTCAACCGCAGCACGGGTTGAATGCAGTGCGTCTTCCACACGAGCCTTCTTCTCTTTCATTTCCATCTCGGTGCCAGCACCAACTTTGATGACTGCTACACCGCCAGCCAGTTTGGCCACACGCTCTTGCAGTTTCTCTTTGTCATAATCAGAAGAGGTATCTTCGATCTGACGACGGATCTGGCCAACACGTGTCTCAATTGCCTTGGGGTCACCAGCACCATCAATGATGGTGGTGTTTTCTTTAGACAGAACCACACTCTTGGCGTGACCGAGGTGAGACAGATCAGCCTGTTCCATGCTCAGACCGACTTCTTCAGAAATCACAGTACCACCAGTCAGGATGGCGATGTCTTCCAGCATGGCTTTACGACGGTCACCAAAACCTGGCGCCTTAGCAGCAGCCACTTTCACGATACCGCGCATGTTGTTGACGATCAATGTCGCCAGCGCTTCGCCTTCTACGTCTTCTGCGATGACCAGCAGTGGACGGCCTGATTTGGCAACGCCTTCCAGCAGTGGCAGCATTTCACGGATGTTGGAGATCTTTTTATCAACCAGCAGGATGAACGGGTTTTCAAGTTCCGCGCTCATGTTGTCCTGATTGTTAATGAAGTAAGGAGACAGGTAACCGCGGTCAAACTGCATACCTTCAACCACTTGCAGTTCGTTGTCGAAGCCAGAGCCTTCTTCAACAGTGATCACGCCTTCTTTGCCCACTTTTTCCATGGCATCTGCGATGATCTGACCGACATCACTATCAGAGTTGGCGGAGATGGTACCAACCTGTGCAATCGACTTGGAATCGGTGCAAGGGGTAGAAATTTTGCCGATTTCTGCCACCAGCGCTTTGACGGCTTTGTCGATACCGCGCTTGAGATCCATCGGGTTCATGCCAGCGGCAACTGATTTCATGCCTTCGTTCAGGATTGCCTGAGCCAGCACAGTTGCAGTGGTTGTACCGTCACCGGCCACGTCAGAGGTCTGGGAAGCAACTTCCTTAACCATCTGTGCGCCCATGTTTTCGAACTTGTCTTTCAACTCGATTTCTTTGGCTACGGATACGCCGTCTTTGGTTACTGTAGGAGCACCAAATGACTTGTCCAGTACCACGTTACGGCCTTTTGGGCCCAAAGTAACTTTTACGGCGTCAGCCAGGATATTTACACCAGTCAGCAGTTTCTGACGGGCGGCATCACCAAATTTTACGTCTTTAGCCATGTTCTCTCTTCCTTATACTTCAAATGATGAATATGTCGCTGGCCCGGCAATAAAGGGGGCCGGACTGGTGAGCAAGTCTTACTTCTCGATCACACCGTAAATTTCGTTTTCGCTCAGAATCAGCAACTCTTCGTCGCCGATCTTAACGGTGTTGCTGGCATATTTGCCGAACACAACTGTGTCGCCCACTTTCAGGTCAACCGGGCGTTTTTCGCCGTTTTCCATGATTTTACCGGGTCCTACAGCAAGTACTTCGCCTTGTGCAGGCTTTTCAGCCGCAGAACCAGGCAGCACAATACCACCGGCTGTTTTGGTCTCTTCTTCCTTGCGACGAACAACAACACGGTCTTGCAATGGTCGAATTTTCATTATTCGCACTCTCCTTACTGACTTTACAAACGTCGATGATTAACAAAAGCCGGTGGGCATAAACCCGCCCGACAAAGCTGCTAAGTACTTGAGTTGATACTTGTGTCCGTTAGATGGGGCTGGTGGTGCAGATTTCAATGGCTGGCAAAAAAAAATTTTGGATTATGGCAGTCGTTCATCATCTCGAGGCCGGTCTCGGTCAACTACCTCGCCATCAATCACGCTGCCGCTTTTGTCATCGGAGGGACGACCGAATCCTGAAAAACCGTCACTCCTCGAGGTACTGTAAAACCCACCCATAAACATGCCGTTGCCCTTGGCGAGCACCCGCGTTGCAAGGCGACCACGAATGGCCGGCGTAAGCAGCGCAAATCCAATACAGTCTGTCAACAAACCCGGGGTGATCAGCAACGCACCGGCAAAGGTTAACAACAAGGCTTCGACAATTTCCTGACCCGGCATCTGCCCTGAACGTAGACGTTGATCTGCACGGCGCAATGTTGTCAAACCTTGGCGCCTTAAAACGGTGATACCGGTAAACGCAGTCAAGATGACAAGCAACAAGGTCGCTAAACCACCAATCACATCCGCCACCGCAAACAACAGATAGAGTTCAGCGATGGGAATGACCAAAAACATCAACATGGAAAAACGCATAAAATTCAGCTTCCTGATACTCGCTCGAGCTCACTCTGCCGCGCAGCTACCCGAAACGCCAGAGCGATGGCGAGTAACCCTATGGCGACCGAATAAAGAAAAAAAGTTGTATAACCCGCGCCCAACGCCGCCGGGGAAACACCAGCCAGTTGTGCGCCGTTCGTCAACGTCCCTGCCGGCAAGTCAGCAAACATGGGCATGAGCACTGACACTGGCCCGCCTGCATCGGCCGAGCGGGCGGCGGACTCGACTACCCGACCGCTTTGTGAGGCCACTAGCTTACCCAGCAGAGCATACAAAGATGAAAACAAGGCATATTGTGTGGCTGTAAAACCCGCCGACGTTAGCGACGACATATAGGCAATCAGGGCCGTGCCAGCAAAACCGGTGGCAAGGTTATCAATGGTGATCGCCGCATACAGTGATGGCACATCTGCGCCTCGTGTTGCGAGCCAGATAAACACCAGATTGGAGAACGGGCTGGCAAACACGCCAAACAACATGGTTTTAATCACACCAAAGCGCGCAACACAATACCCACCCAGTGCTACGCCCAATACCAGCGCCAACACACCAAATATTTTCCTGACCTCTGCGATCTGTCCAAGACTGAAACCAAGATCCACATAAAACGGCCCCATCAGATTCAGCACAAAATCTGACAAACGATACACACAGATCAGTGCCAGAATCAGGCCGCCTAGCTGCGCACCAAACCGACCAAAGAAGTTGGCCAGCGGCTCACCATAGGCGCGTTTTAAATGGATGCCCGGCCGGGTTGGGCGCCCCGGAACAGGCAGGCAGGCAAGCGCCAGCAATCCCAGGCCCGCCAATACACCTGCCACCTGCAGATAAATGCCTGTGGGGCTGCTGCGCCAGACACTGACCAGTTGGTCGCCCGCCTCTGCACTGCCACCCACAAACAGCAACACTTCCTGCAGCATCACGGCATTGCCGGTTAATCCGGACCCCATCAGCAGCGCTGCCAGC
>JAUSPW010000131.1 GCA_030652635.1 Pseudohongiella sp.
GCTGGCACCGTCAGGCACAACGGGCGACGGCGCGCTACGGTAGAAGGGGTTAACAACCAGCACGGAATAACCAGCCTGTGCCATGCGTTTACCCATCGCGCGAAAGGCCGGGCGCAGACCCAGAATATCAGGCCAGATCAACACGGCAGGGTGACGGCCGCTTGCCGGGTGCACAAAATAACAGTCAGCAACACCATCAGGAGTTTGGATGGTCACATCGCTTTCAACCACGTCCTGGGCATTCGCCACCGGCGGCAGCATCAAGGCGAGCGCCGCTCCGGCGGTCAAGGTATTAAACTGGCGGCGTGTGAACTGGCCGCTTTTTTTCAAAAATTCCTGATCTTCTTCAAAGGTATGCTGGTCACACATGGGCGTTCTCCTGTTATTGGCTTTAATTGTCTGGAGCAGGGGTCTGGCAGGCAGATCATGCTATCTGAATCAATCTGTACGCGCAAAGACTCTGCTTCAGTTCACACCATGGCTACGACAACTTGACCATCCTGATTTGTGGGCACAATGCAGAGTGGTTAACTACGCGGCTTTGCCCGCGCCGTCGCCACCGCCTGCAGGGGATCTTCCGGCCACGGATGTTTGGGATAACGCCCCCGCAAATCCTTGCGAACCTCAAAATAACTGCTGGCCCAGAACCCAGCCAGATCGCGGGTGATCTGCACCGGTCGGCGCGCCGGGGACAATAAATGAATCAGCAGTGGCACACGTCCATCAACAATAGCAGGCGTGTGTGTCTGACCAAACATTTCCTGCAGTTTCACCGCCAATACGGGTTCATCGCCTGCGTAATCAATTCGGATGTCAGAGCCGCTCGGTACCCGCATGTGTGTGGGTGCAAGTTTGGATAGCGCTTGCTGCAGTTGCCAGTCGAGGCTTTCCAGTAGCAATTTTGCCAGCGGCAAACGCTCGATCTGGTCGAGTCGGTGCAGGCCGCCCAGATGTGGACCCAGCCAGTGCTCAACTGTCATCAGCAAAGCGGGTTCTGACACATCGGGCCAGGTGTTATCACCGGACTGTCCCAGCGTTTTATGCAACAGGCGTAATCGGCCAAGCAGTTGCAGATCTTCCTCTGACCAGCTGAAGCTGCCACGCGCCTTCAGTGCGGCGACCAAGGCCTGCTGCACCAGCTCTTTTGGCAGCCCGGCCATACCCTTGTTTTGAGCCCGGCGCTCCAGTACCAGTTCATAGTCGCCCAGTTTAAGCAGCCGAGTTTGTTCAGCGATCAGACGCCCCAGTTTGTCATCCCAGTAGGCGTGATCCTGCCATTGTTGTGAAGCGGGGAAGTGACTGGCAATAACGCCCGGGCTGATCGTTGCTGCTGAGAAAATCCGGGCCTGACTGGCGTGAGCATCAAGCTCAACCGCAATCACATATTCCGAATAGGCAAGTACGCTGGTTTCCGGTACTGAAGCTTGCCCGCCGCTGATAAGTTTGAATTGCCCGCCGCCTTGAGCACGCGCCAGACGATCCGGGTATGCGCTGAGCAGCAGATGCCCGAGATCCTCATTCAAGGTGTGTTGATGAATATCCAGTGTGCAATCAAGGCGCTGTGCCCATTGTTTGGCCGCTTGCTGCCAGCGGTAGTGTTGCGGGTTTTCGCGTGAACGGCTACCAGAACTGCTGCCAGAACCGCGATCTGCGCTGGTCAGTACATGGCTTAAATCAATGTCACTGGCCCCCGGTTGTTCCTCCAGCCAGGCTGCCAGCCAACATGCCAGGGGAAGGCGCTGCGGATGGCGACGTGCATGCTCCATC
>JAUSPW010000134.1 GCA_030652635.1 Pseudohongiella sp.
ATGGCCATCGCAATAAAAATTGCAATCATCAGCACAATACCTTGTGCAAATGTGGCAATCACATGCAGGAATAGATCCTTGATTGCCTCGGTATCATTGGTGATACGCGAGACCAGTTTTCCGGTTGGGCGGTGGTCAAAATACGACAAGGGTTTTCGAATCACGGTACTGAAAACCTGCGCGCGCAAACTGCGCACAACGGAAAACGCAATCTCGTTCAAACGCATCGCCTGCCAGTACCCTGCCCAGGCTGACAGCCCATAAAGTACCGCATAGGCCAGCGCCAGGATCAGCAACTCGCTTGGCGGAAAATGCGATTGAGTGACGTAGTCATCCAGAAAAATCTTGACCAGCACCGGGCCTATCACTTGACCCAAGGTGCCCAGCACCAACAGCGCGGCAGCCTGCTTCAACAAGCCGGGATAGGCAAGCGCATAAGTCAACAATCGACGCAGTGAGCGCCTATCCAGTTTTTGTGGAATGTCATCGTCCTGATGCAACGGCTTGCTCCAGCTTCTGATAATCAAACATACGCGAATACCAGGCTTTTCCCTGTAACAGTTGACGGTGTGTTCCGCGCTCCTTTATTTCGCCGTGACCCAGCACAATAATTTGGTCGGCATCTTCGACAGCGGACAACCGATGACAAAGAATGATGGTGGTGCGGCCCTCGCGAGCCTGTTTGAGATGCTCGAGGATATTGCGCTCGGTGCTGACATCAACGGCCGACAAGGCATCGTCAAGTACCAGAATGGGCGCATCCAGCAATAAGGCGCGCGCAATGGCAATGCGTTGTTTTTGTCCACCTGACAATGTCACACCACGCTCGCCCACCAGCGTGTCATAACCGGCCGGGAAACGCAGAATATCCTGCTCTACTGACGCAAGTCGCGCGACCTCCCGGATCTCTTCAATACTTGCATCCGGTCGCCCCAAGGCGATGTTTTCGGCAATACTGGCGGTAAACAGGAACGCATCCTGAGGCACCACGGCAATCATGCTGCGCAGGGATTCCAGGGTGTAATGACGAATGGACTGACCGCCAATACTTACCGATGCTGACGCATGGTCATAGTAGCGCAGCAACAAGCTGATCAAGGTGGATTTGCCTGCCCCCGTCGCACCCACAATCCCCAGCATCTGACCTTGCGCAAGCTGTAACGTGATATTTTTAAGTGCAGGACTGCCAGCACCGGGGTATTCAAACGCCGCGATGTCCCATTCGAGATTCACATTGTTTGCAAAGCTCAAGGTGCCTTCGTCGCTGACCGGTGATCGTGCGTCCAGCAACGCGCTGATCCGGTCATACGCTGCGCTGCCACGCTCAACCAGATTCAACAGCCAGCCATACGCGAACATCGGCCAGATCAGAAATCCAAGATACATGGTGAAACTGGTCAGTTGACCCAGGGTAATACTGCCTTGCTCGATCAACCATGCACCCATGGCGATCGACACCAAAAACGACACACCCACAGTGATGAAGATGGCGGGATCATAAAGCGAGTCGGTGGCAGCCACGCGCATGTTGGCTTCCGCTGCGCGATCAGCCACGAGCATGAAGTCTGCGTCTTCACGAATCTCGCGACCAAAGGCCTTGGTCATACGAATACCGGATACCGACTCCTGAACTTTGTCATTGAGGTCTGAGAAGCGCTCTTGTGCATCGCGAAAGCCATCGTGCAAACGAGTGCCAATGATGTAAAAAAACCAGGCCATCACCGGAAAGGGGATCAATGCCGCCAGCGTCAGTTCCCAGCTGACAAACGTCATCATCACCGCAAGTACCAGCACACCGGTCACTACACCGTCGAGGCCGGATAACACGCCCTCACCAGCTGTCATCTCAACCGCGCTGACATCATTGGTCGCGCGCGCCATCAGATCACCTGTGCGATGTGTGTTGTAAAACCCGGGGGCCATCAAGGTCAGATGCCTGTACACCTGCTGTCGCAAGCGTTCCGCAAGCTGAAAAGACGCGCTGAACAAAAACAGGCGCCATAAAAACCGCATGATGTAGATCAGAATGCCCAGCACCAGCACCGCAACCACGTACATCATCAGACTGCGCTGATCAAGCGACTGCGCCATGACATCATCAATCAGGCGGCCAACCAGCCAGGGGATGGACAACTCCAGTATGTCAACCGCGATCAACAATAGACCGGCCAGCACGTACCGGCGCCATTGCTCCCTGAAGTACCATCCCAGTTTTAAAAAAATGTCCATGAACAGTCCAAACGCCAGACATGGCAAACTATCAGGTAATTGTGCGCGCCAAGTTCGCTATTATTGTCAGTGAACGGAAAAAATCCAGCCTGATTTCTCTCAAATCCAAAATCTTCGTTTTACGTGGGGGATGCGTTTGTTACAATGCGCGCCATCAGCGCTGGCACCTCTGCCAGATTCCCTGCAACCCGCGATTTTACTCATGCCCAGCAAGCGCCTCACCGCCCTTGCTCAAGGAGTCACAACCAAGAATGAGCACTGAACCCATCAAGATTGAAGATTTCTACCCGCTGGATACCTTTAACCGCATGAAAGCACTGGCGGACACCAAGGAGACACCTTTTGTGGTGATTGACTTGAACACCATCAGTGAGCACTACGATACCTTGATCGAGTATTTCCCATACTCAAAAATTTATTATGCCGTTAAAGCCAATCCTGCACCGGAAATCATCACTCTGCTGAAGGAAAAGGGCTCCAACTTTGACGTCGCCTCCATCTACGAGCTGGATAAGCTGTTAAGTCTTGGTGTCCCTGCGGAGCGTTGCAGCTATGGCAACACCATCAAAAAGAGCAAAGATATCCGTTACTTCTACGAAAAAGGTGTGCGCATGTTTGCCACCGACTCGGAAGCGGATCTGCGTAACATTGCACGCGCAGCGCCTGGATCACGCGTGTATGCGCGTATTCTGACAGAAGGCAGCCATACCGCCGACTGGCCGTTATCACGCAAATTTGGCTGCCATACCGATATGGCAATCGACTTGATGATTCTGTCACGCGAACTTGGCCTTGACCCCTATGGCATCTCGTTCCACGTGGGCTCACAGCAGCGCGATATCGGTGTGTGGGATGCTGCAATTGCCAAAGTAAAAGTAATTTTTGAGCGCCTGAAGGAAGAGGACGGCATTACGCTCAAGATGATCAACCTCGGTGGTGGCTTCCCGGCCAATTACATTACGCGCGCCAATACGCTGCCTACCTATGCGGAAGAAATTACGCGTTTTATCCAGGAAGACTTTGGTGATGACTTCCCCGAAATCATTCTGGAGCCCGGTCGTTCATTGATTTCAAACGCTGGCATCCTGGTGTCAGAGGTTGTGTTGATTTCCCGCAAATCGCACACGTCCCTGCACCGCTGGATATTTACCGATGTGGGCAAGTTCTCTGGTTTGATCGAAACCATGGACGAGAGCATCAAGTACCCGATTTATGTTGAAAAACAGGGTGAACCTGAAGAAGTGATTATTGCGGGCCCGACCTGCGACAGCGCGGATATCATGTATGAACAATACAAGCCGCACTTACCGCTCAATCTGGCCTCTGGTGATCGCCTGTACTGGTTCTCTACGGGTGCTTACACAACCAGCTACAGCGCCATTGAATTTAACGGTTTCCCACCGCTGAAGTCCTATTTTGTCTGAGGTTTGTCAGAACAAATATTAAAAGCTCAGGCTTGAATAACGCCGATTGTTCAAGCCTGCGCTTTACCCTGCTGTGCCAGT
>JAUSPW010000139.1 GCA_030652635.1 Pseudohongiella sp.
AGCCGCCATGGAGGTGCCTGCCATGATGGATTGTCCAGCCACGCGAATCTGAATCGCGGCAGGTTTGCCATTGCCATCCAATGATGCTGACAATTTATGTACATAAGCCGGGCGGTAATACCCTGCCTGCATATCATCTTCGCGAGACCACACCAGTTTGACCGGAGTGCCCTGAACCTGGCGAGCAATGCGCACTGTCTCGAGCACATAGTCAGATGCCGGGTTCGCGCGCCGGCCGAAGCCACCGCCCGCAAACAAGGTATTGATGGTCACTCGTTGTGGGGCAACACCAAGCAGCCCTGCAATTGCCGCCTGATCTCCGGTAGCGCTCTGGCAGCCGTACCACATCTCAGCGGAATCGCCATTCACCTGCGCAACACAGTTCATGGGCTCCATTTGCGCATGCGCCAGATAAGGATACTCAAACACCAACTCATGTACATCATCTGACTGCGCCAGCGTCGCTTGCGCGCTGCCGTGGGACTCGGCAACAGTTCCTGTTGTGTCTACCAGTTCACGATACTGCAGCAGAATGTCACTTGAACTGCGTGTTTCGGCAGCAGCATCATCCCACTCAATCTTTAGAAGTTCACGCGCTTTGGTGGCTGACCAGTAGTCATTTGCCAGCACAGCAACACCTGAGTCAATCTCAAACACATGTTGCACTCCCTTTCTGGCAAGTGCAGCGCTGGCATCAAAGGACTTTACCTTGCCACCAAAACGTGGCGAGTGGGCGACCACCGCGGTCAGCATGCCGGGTAGTTTCATGTCTTGGGTGTAGATTGCAGTGCCGTTATGTTTACCTACATCTTTGCGTAGAGTGTTGTCCTGTCCAATCAGTCGGAATTCCGCAGGTGTTTTCAGCGTTAACGCTGAGACATCCGGTGCAGTTTGCTGCGAAGCAGCTATTGCCAGCTCTCCAAAAGTAGCAGTGTGATTTCCATGCGACAACACACCATTGCTGACCGTGATATCACGCGCAGGTACTTGCCACTGCGCAGCGGCTGCTGACACCAGCATGGCGCGAGCTGCCGCACCCGCCTGACGCATTTGCATAAAACTATTGGCCATCGCCGTGCTGCCGCCGGTGCCTTGCTGACCCATTAACAGATTGGCATACTTTGCGGTGTTCGCCGGCGCGTGTTCACAGACGACCTGGCTCCAATCAGCATCAAGCTCCTCCGCGACGCAAGTCGCCAACCCAGTATAAACACCCTGCCCCATTTCAAGATGTTTGATCAGCACCTTGACCACATTGTCCGGGGTGATGCTGACAAAGGCATTCAGTTCCATCGCGGAATCTATCGCCGCTGATTGAGCAGAGGCTGATGTTGCCGTAAAACTGACTCCCAGCATCAAACCGGCAGTGCCACCGGCGGTAATTTTTAAAAATGAACGTCGACTGTTATCTAATGCAGGGCTTGTGCCCGCTTTCATAAAGCGAGAGAAATTCATGATGTCGCTCCTGCAGCGTTTTTAAACTGAACTGCCGCCATTTTGATGCCAGCCTTGATACGCGGATAGGTGCCACAGCGGCAAATGTTGCCAGACATAGCAGCATCAATATCTGCATCGCTCGGGTTGCTGTTTTTCTCCAGCAAGGCTGTCGCAGACATCACTTGACCAGATTGGCAATATCCACACTGGGGAACCTGAAGCTCAACCCACGCCTGTTGTACCGCCATCGCCTGCGGTGAGGTCAAACCTTCTATCGTAGTTATGTTTTTGCCGACTGAATCGGCAACTGTCAGCACACAGGTGCGTGTTGCCACCCCGTCAATGTGCACGGTACACGCGCCGCATTGCGCCAGACCACAGCCGAACTTGGTGCCGGTGAGATTAAGATGATCACGTACCACCCAAAGCAGCGGCATGTCGCCTTCGACATCCACCTCATGCGATTGACCGTTAATTGTTAGCAGGTAGGCCATAAGTCCTCCGGAGACTGACGAGTATATTTACGAAACGGCGGCATTATGGCACAAGTTTCACGCACTGACGGAATACTCAGGTTTGAGACAAACCAAGGAAGAACAACATCCGTCATGATTGGCCTGATGGCTACTGCGCGGCAAATTGACACAGCTCATTGAACTTCCGAAAAACAAGCGCATAATTGATTTCATGTATTTGATATAACCTTATGACTATTTATTCTAAAGGACTTACTTTATGCAACCGAATCCAAGCAAGCGTCAGACAACAGGCCTGAAAATGGGTACTGGCTTACGCATCACACAGTGGGCAGCAGCGATGGCGATGGTTTCTGCGTTGACACATGTCAGTTATGCGGCAGATAAAGATGATCCTGTTTGGCGTGACTTTATACAGGCGCTGGGGCAACCCGCGCTGATCGGAGCCAACGCCGACCATGCCCTTGCAAACAACACCTATCGCCCGATACCGGCGTTCAGCCAAAGCGACTTGAATGCCGACAAATTGAGGCTGGGTTTTGACTTATTTCATGAGCGCAGGCTGTCGGTAGACAACTCGGTCGGTTGCAACAGTTGCCATTCCGGTATGTTTGGCGGAACCGACGGTCGACAGGTTTCGGAAGGCGCGAACGGCGTACTCGGCAAACTCAATGCACCTACCACGTTTAATGCTGGCTTTAATTTCCGCCAATTCTGGGATGGACGCGCGGTGACACTGGAAGAGCAGGCACTTGGCCCCATCGAAAACGAACTGGAAATGGCGCATGACCTGACCGCCGTTCTAGAGATACTAAAAAGTGACGCCGACTATCCAGCAGAATTTGCCAAGGTTTACCCGGATGGCGTATCCGTTGCCAACATGGCTGATGCCATTGCTTATTTTCAACGTGTTAACTTCACACGCGCAGGCACCCCTTTTGTACGCCACCTTGAGGGCGAAGAGGGCCAGTTGAGTGAACAGGCACTCAAAGGCTGGCAACGCTTTGACGAAGTGGGCTGCGCCAGTTGCCACAACGGCATCAATCTGGGCGGCAACTCCTACCAGCAGCTGGGCTCCATGTTCTCCTACTTTGAAGAACATCGTGCTGTCGGCCCAAATGACATTGGATTGATGGGGCGCTCTGAGCGCAGCAACGATGAGCACGTCTTCAAAGTGCCAACCTTGCATGGTGTGGCGGAAACAGCACCCTACTTTCACAACGGCAGTGTTGAAACCTTGGAGCTGGCCATCGAAGAAATGGGTGAGCACCAATTGGGTCGTATTTTGAGCCAACAAGACATCGATGACATCGCTGCGTTCCTGCGTTCACTCGGCGGCCGACCGATGGGTGGCATGGCCATGGGCGCTGCGGGCATGGGTCGCGGTATGGGCATGTCTGGAGGCATGTCCAATGGCGGAATGCAGGGACGTGGTGTGAGTGGTGGTATGTCTGGCGGGATGAGTGGCGGTATGCACCAGGGAATGCATGGTGGTGCTGGCATGCACGCGGGCGCGTCAAATACGGCGGTTTCTGAAACGGTAACTGCGGCCGTTACTGCACAAGATCCGGTTGTAAGCTCAGCAAACCCGGAACAACAGGCCTTACATCATTCTGCTTACTTGACAGCCATCAACAACGCGGATGCTGCCAAAGAAAAATTGCTGACAGAAATGCGCCGCATCCAGTCAGGCGAGGTCGCACACTTCGACTTCCTGCAGTTTCAACATCTGGAACTGATCCGACATGCGCGCGCTTTGCAATACCCGCCCTCTGACCTCGCGGCTGACAAGCGAGCGCAATTGAGCGGGCAGGCTCAACAATTGTTAGCCGCAACTAATGCGCTTGAATGGACAATCTCAGACTACCTGCGTGCCGAAGCGATGAGCAAAGTCTTGCAGAAGCAGATTGAGCAACCGGAAACCGGTGATCTTGAGGGACTGATAGGCGATGTAACAGCGCGACTCGAGGAAAACCGCAAAGTGGCAGCACAAATGCTGACCGACATGCAAGCATCCCCCATCAGCACCTTGTCTGCTGAGTTAGGGCAGATGTACATTTCAACTCGTTAATCCCGGGCTTCGCTCTTTCATAAAATGCCGGCAGTTGATATGAAACTGCCGGCATTTTTGTATTTAAATCCCTCAGAACCTTACAAACCGCCCATAAAATCCAGTGCCAGCGCCGTTAAGGCACGCACCCCAACTGGCAGGGCCCGCTCATCCGCGTAAAAGTAAGGAGAATGATTTGGATGCACCAGCGCTGGATCATCCGCACCTATGCCCAGGAAAAAGAACATCCCAGGTACCTCGTTGGCGTAATACGAAAAATCTTCTGCCCCCGTGATCAAAGCGGCCTCAACAAATCGTACGCCTGCCACTCTTTGCAAAGTAGGCGCCATCTGACGGGTCAGAGCCGGGTCGTTAAAGGTTACTGGGTATCCGAGGTTGATATCCACCTCGACAGTCGCGCCGGCACTGGCTGCAATCTGCGTCGCAGTGCGCGTGACTCGCTCATGAATCTGACGACGGGTCTCGGCATCAAACGTGCGCAAAGTTCCAATCATTTCAACAAAGTCCGGAATGATATTGCTGCGCAATCCACCGTGAATGGAACCCACCGTGACAATTGATGGTGTCAGTGTGCTATCAAGTTGTCGACTCGGAATGGTCTGCAGGCCCAACACAATCTGCGATGCAATAACAATCGGATCGATGCCCGCCCACGGCGCTGCACCGTGTGTTTGTTGCCCATTCACACGAATTTTGAACTCGTCGCTCGACGCCATGGTGCCACCTTCGCGGACGGCGATCTGTCCTGCAGGAATAGGCCAGACATGTAAACCAAACACCGCATCAGGTTTAAGTGTGTCAAACAGACCTTCTTTGAGCATCAGCTCGGCACCGCCCTCTTCACCTTCGGGTGCGCCTTCTTCCGCAGGCTGGAATATGAACATCACCGTGCCCTGCAATTCGTCCTTCATTCCTGCCAGTACACTGGCTGCGCCCATCAGAATAGCCATGTGATTATCATGGCCACAAGCGTGCATCACCCCTACATCCTGTCCGTTGTATTCTGTGCGCTCACGTGAAGCAAACGGCACATCCGCCCTTTCCTCAACAGGCAGTCCGTCCATATCAGCGCGTAATGCAACGACTGGCCCCGGCCGCCCACCGCGCAAAATACCGACTACGCCGGTGTGGGCCACTTCAGTCTGCACCTCCATACCCAAGGCCTGCAGGTGCTCGGCGATGATGCCGGCACTGCGAAATTCGCGGTTGCCCAATTCAGGATGTTGGAGAAAGTCGCGGCGCCATTCCACAACTTGTGGCATCACGTTGTCTACCAAGCCTTGAGCAGTGGCGGGCAATGCTGGTATCTGTGCTAGGCTGACCTGCGCAAGTCCCAACTGGGCAGCGAGCAACATGGGCAACATCAACAATCTGGTTTTCATAAACTGCATCCTTTGGAGGGTTTTAAAGGCGGGCAAGACTATTCAAAGCTTGAGAATACCGAGCTGAAGTCTTTAAATCCAGCCGCAATCCAAGTTCTTGAAATTAGTGATTGCCAGA
>JAUSPW010000144.1 GCA_030652635.1 Pseudohongiella sp.
CGCCGGTGATCATCTTCACCTGGATACCCGCCTGATGGCATTCCGCCACAGCGATTGTCGCTTCGGGTCGCGGAGGGTCGATCATGCCCACCAAGCCGAGCAAAGTCAGCGAGCCTTCCACGTCTTCATGTGCCAGCACGGTCTTTTGCGGATCCACCAATTTCATGGCTATCGCCAGCACCCGCTGTCCTTGTCCGGCAATGGCTTCGGCCTTGTCCTTCCAATAAACGGCATCCAGCGGTGCCTCAGTGCCATTTGGGTCGCGTTGAAGGCAGCACATCTCCAGCAGGCGTTCCGGAGCGCCTTTGACAAAAACAGACGCATGCCCACGGTGATCATGGTTAAGAGTGGCCATGAAACGGTGCCTGGCATCGAAAGGAATAGCGTCAGTACGCACCCATATGGATTGCTCCTCCCGCAGCTCCAGGTCTAACTTGGAAGCCAGCGCCAATAGCGCTCCTTCCATCGGATCCCCCTCTACCTGCCAGCCACCGTCGTCATGGCGCAGACTGGCGTCGTTGCACACAGCGCAGACACGGGCAAGTTCTCCCAGTGCCGCTTTTTCAGCGGGCGCAAGGTCGCAGCCGTCCCGCTTCACGGCGCCTTGAGGCGCGTAGCCCTCCCCTTCCACGGTGAGCAAATTCTGGCTGTCCTGCACGGTGGCTACCATCATTTCATTGCGCGTGAGCGTCCCGGTCTTGTCGGTGCAGATGACCGATACCGAGCCCAGGGTTTCAATGGCAGGCAGGCGGCGCACGATCGCATTGCGCCGCGCCATGGCCTGCACGCCGATGGCCAGAGTGATGGTTAGAACAGCGGGCAGACCCTCGGGAATGGCGGCCACCGTCAAACCCACTACTGCCATGAACATTTCGGTGAACTCGTAGGAGTCGACGAAATATCCGAACACCAGCAGCAAGGTGGCGATCGAAAGGATCACCAGAGTCAGCCAGCGCGCAAATATGTTCATCTGCTGTACCAGGGGAGTGGTCAACTGCTCCACTTGCGAGAGCAGCCCGCTGATGCGCCCAATTTCTGTCTGGCTGCCGGTGGCCACCACCACACCGCGGCCCTGACCGTTAGTGACCAGGGTGCCGGAGAATGCCATGCTGCTGCGGTCGCCCAGAGAAACGTCCATTGCCACGGCCCCGGCGCCTTTGTCAACGGGCACAGATTCACCGGTCAGAATCGCTTCCTGCACTGACAGACCGTGCACGGTTATCAGACGCAGGTCGGCAGGCACTTTGTCTCCAGCTTCCAGCAGAACGATATCGCCCGGTACCAGTTGTTCACCTGCAATGCGTATACGCTCCCCGCCGCGTATGACATCGGCATGGAGGGCCAGCATGTGGCGAATGGCATCCAGTGCTTTTTCCGCCTTGCCTTCCTGAAT
>JAUSPW010000173.1 GCA_030652635.1 Pseudohongiella sp.
CAGATCCGCATGAAAATCGGGGTGATGTTCGGTTCCCCTGAAACCACCACAGGTGGTAACGCACTCAAGTTTTACGCGTCAGTGCGTCTGGATATTCGCCGCATAGGCTCGATCAAGGAAGGCGACGAAGTTGTTGGTAACGAAACGCGTGTCAAGGTCGTAAAAAATAAGGTGGCACCACCGTTCCGACAAACAGAGTTCCAGATTTATTATGGTAAAGGTATTTATCGGATGGGTGAGGTCATTGATTTGGGTGTCAAACTCAATCTCATTGATAAGTCAGGTGCCTGGTATGCCTACCGTGGAGACAAAATCGGTCAGGGTAAAAAGAATGTTGCGACCTATCTGGAAGAACATCCTGCGCTGGCGCAGGAGCTGGAAGAGCAGATCAGAAGCCAGTTGCTGGGAGGCGCAACTTTGCTGAGTGCCAGTTCGGATGATACTGAACCGATGGAAGCAGAGATGGAGTGATTCTGCTGGATGAGTCTTGAAGATGAGCAGCACTTCAGAGTAAACGCACGACGTCGAGCCATGGATTTGCTGGCTCGCCGCGAGCACACCCGACAAGAGCTTTTTCTTAAACTCAGGACTCGTTTGTGTGCTGATGGCCCAGCTGCTTCAGCGCAATCAAATAATGACGGCGAGTCTTTGAATACACTGACAAACGCTGAAAGTCTGCTTGATCAAGTATTAGACAAGCTGGAAGCAGACGGTTTGCTCAGCGACGCAAGGTTTGTTGAGTCTTTTCTGAACTCGCGCAAACACAAAGGGTACGGACCGCTTTATATCCGTCATCAATTACGAATTAAGAACGTTGATGAAGTGGGACTGGCGACTGTGTCAGAGGTTGAAGAGGCGCAGTGGCTTGACGCATTACAAACACTGATCAAAAAGCGTTTGAGTGCAGGGGAGTTTCCCAAGCGCGGCAGCAAAGATTATTTAAAGCTGCAGCGCTTTGTGTTGTCGAGAGGATATTCAGTGGCTCAATGGGGTGAGGTTGAGAGACGAGTATCGCGATAACTATATCCCGATCACCTGTGGGCGAAGAGGCGCCATTCTTTCCAGAATTTGATTCTGGGAGCTTAGCGCAATACCCGTTTTATCCATGGCGCTCATCAAATCTTCTACGATGGCATTAAATTCCGCGCTGTTGATATTCATCCCGGCATGGACTTGTACCATGTCATCACCTGTGTAAATGCAGGGACCGTCCGCCAGCAAACACATGTGTTCGATCATCTTTTCGCGAAAGCGATTGACGTTGGAATCCAGAAAGCGCGGTAACACTCTATTGTCACTGGCAATTTCCATAATGAAGTTATCGACCAGTGTTTCAAGGACAGCCTGCCCACCGATTTCATCGTACAAGGACTGTTGACTATTGCTAGCACAACTGCTGAGAAATGTTACTAAACCTATTGATAAAAAAGTATTTTTTATAAAAAGCATCAGGTGACCAAAACTCTGTTTCATGGGTGCTCCGGGTGTTCGCACATTCAAGGTTTGTGAGGTTGGCTGCAATATATGTGCGCTCAGAAAGTCAGTTGCGCAGACAGGTAAACACCCTGTTGATTCCTGGCGCCGGCAATTTCGCCCAGATCGACCCAGGCAGCAGTCAGTGAGACTCGCTTATTGGGAAAGTAGGCCAAAAACAGATCGTGGGCATTTTCCTCTCGCAGGGCCCCCAGGTTGTCAGGCTTTTGCCGATACTCTGCGCCCAAAACCAGCTGTCGCGTCAGAAACACGGCTGCTGCAAACTCAGCTGTCCACTTTGCATCCTGATCGTCGCCACCGTAACCCAGCAGCCCAAACTGGTTGGCATTGCCATATCTGACATTCACATTCACCAAAGTTGTGCGGTGTCCGATCCCGTTTAACCACGCTTTTGCAAAACTGACGGTGTAGTCAGTGCCCGAGGTATGCTGTGCACCAACGGCACGCGCCAAGCCTTTGTCTCTCAGACTTCCACGTTCCGCACCCAGCGTGATTTGTGGTGCCTTGTCAAAAATGATGTCGCCCAGTACCCGCACTTTGATCCCGGTTTTATTCTGCCGAACATGCAGATTTGCTGGTTTGACCAACAAGTTTTGCCTCGCAAAACTGAACTCTATCCGGTTGCCAAATGCCAACGCGCCACCATCAATGTCAAGTTGATAGGCATCGACATCCACACGCGTGCGAAACACGCTGCCACCGCGTTGCCCTTCATCCGCATAAGAACTCAAAGTGGCCCAAGGGATCAAACCACCACCGCCTGCACCGGAGATGCTTGAAACGCCACCGGTACCCAGTATTTTTCCATCCCTGTTCACGGGCTGTTCTTGCGCGGAGACCAACTCCGGGCACATGACCAAGAGTGTCAGAGCACAGACTGACGTCAGACCTGCTAAGTTCATCGTGAGGCTCCCGGCACCAAAGCACGAAAGCCGAACTGGGTGTCGGGTGACTTGACGGGCAAAATGACTTCAAACGCCACGCCATCAGATGCCGTACTCAGGTCGATTTCCAGCTTGTTGTCTGGCGTTTGCAGCCAAGGGTGCCACACATGGAATGTCTGCGGTTTTTCGGAAAGTCCAGTCAATACCATTAAACCGTTTTCATCACTGATAGCTCGGTCTTGCCATTGGCTTACATAGACATAGGCAACCATGCTGTCGTGGATGTTGCAACCCAACACGGCAACGCCGGGTTTGTCGAACAGGACTGGTTCGACCTGCTCGTTAGCATACAAGGGCGTGGAAAATTGTCGTATTTCAGAGAACGAGTAAACATGGTGTCGCACATTGTCACTATTCGGAAAGCTGACAGTTTCACCGGCCTGCACTAACGTTACCATGGGCACAAAGCGGCGGTTGACCTGGTCGATGATTGCCGACCCCGAAGGCGCAGCGCTGTCCAAACGCCCCGCAACTTCCGATACCACACCCGACAATGCCTGTTGTTGCTCATCTTTGACTGTGAGCCGCAGTTCAAAGGCGCTTGCGCTTGATAAAGGGAAAAGTGCCAGTGCAGTGATCAAAAAACCATATTTTCTGGCTTTGATGCCGGTTGCGTCAGCAAATACGCGTGCAGCCTTGCCTGAAATTATATCCATAAAATACCCTACAATGTGGCTCACACATTGCTGATGATGTGACCATAACAAGTTGTTATTAACAAAATTTCTGCCTATCTTATGGCAACGCTTCAAAATCAGTTGGGCCTTGAATGTCAAAGACCAAGCGAGCAGTAAAATTATTTCCTTTGCATCTGCCGGTCAGCAGCATTCGCTCCAGACTG
>JAUSPW010000135.1 GCA_030652635.1 Pseudohongiella sp.
TGGTTATGTCAAGATGCTGGGTCAGGAGGACACACGCGCCGATGCTGGCAGCAGTGTGCCTGTGGACGAGCGTCATATGGCGTTTAATTTCAAACCACTCTGGCAGCGTTTTGCAATTGTAGCGGCCGGGCCGATGGCTAATTTCCTGTTGGCGATTCTGGTGTTCTGGCTGATCAATGTGGCCTATGGACAGCGTGGTATTGCGCCTGTGATTGGCAGTATCTTGCCGGACTCGCCGGCCTGGCAGGCAGGCTTGCGCGCCGGTGATGAAATTGTGTCCGTTGACGGCAATGACACGACCTTATGGCAGCATGTCACCATGGCCATGCTGGACCGGCTCGGTGAAACCGGGAGCCTGCAGATCACCGCGATTCCACAAGACCAGATTGATCCTCGTGACTTTTTTATTCCCTTGAACAGCTGGCAATCGTCCAGCGCCGAGCCTGATCCCATGGGATCTTTGGGCATTGTGCAGTTTGATATTCCCCCAATTCTTGACACCATTGTGCCGGATGGCGCGGCGCAGCGTGCTGGGTTAATGACGGGTGATCGTATTGTGAGTGCCAACGGCGAGCCGGTGTCAGGCTGGGTGCAGTGGGTCAACATTGTGCGCGCCAGTCCGGAACTGCCTTTGGAAGTTGTTGTCGAACGTGCGGCAGGGGCTGAACGTGCGGCGCTGATATTGACACCGGCTGCCAGTCAGGCAGCCGATGGTTCAGTGACAGGTGTGATCGGTGCCAGTGTTGCGCCTTTTGATCTGTATGCGAGTTTGCCGGCAGATCAACGCCGGGAAGTGACTTACAACCCTATCACTGCCGTTGTCCCTGCCTTGCAGGAGACCTGGGATAAATCGGTGTTTGTGCTGGAATCCATCAAGAAGATGGTGATTGGACTGATTTCAGTCAAGAATATTAATGGCCCGATTACCATTGCTCAGGTCGCCGGTGAAACGGCCAGTTATGGTCTTGAAGTGTATCTTGGCTTTTTGGCGATATTGAGCATCAGTCTGGGCGTGATGAATCTGCTGCCGATTCCCGTGCTGGATGGAGGGCATTTGTTGTATTACACCGTTGAGGCTATCATACGCCGCCCGGTACCCGAGCGCATTCAGGCCATGGGCCTGCAACTTGGATTGCTGATCATCGGTGGCATCATGATGCTGGC
>JAUSPW010000174.1 GCA_030652635.1 Pseudohongiella sp.
GGGGTACGCAGTTCGTGGCTCATCCTGGAGATAAAATTCGACTTAGCCTGGTTGGATTTAGTGGCATCGTCCCGCAATTGCACCAGATTCTGCTGGTATTGTTGAATCTCCCGACGCGCCTCAGCAAAGTCTTGCACGATCTGGTCAATTTCCTTGGTTTTTGCATCGGGCAAGGCGCTGTCATAATCGCCTTCAGACATGTTTTTGAAGGCGCCCGTCAGTTGCTTCAAGGGCCTGCTGATCTGGTAGACAGTCAGCCAGATCACGGTTGCCAGGGTTGCCATGATGACAAGAATCTGAAAGATGGACTGCTGAATGATCAGGGTTTGGAACTGTGCCTTGGCAGCTGTGAAATTGACCACCAGTCTGATGCGGCCAGCACTGACATCCGTCGGATCAACGGGTATCTCAATTAAAATATCGTCGTTTTCCAGCGCATCCTCCCAGGTAGTCAAGGGATAGATTTGCCTGCCGTCGCTGGTGAGAATCTGCAGGCGTTGCCAACTGGTGTTTGCTGCCAGTGTCGAGTCAACCGTTTCATAAACCAGCGCCAGATCTCGCGTGAACAAGTAGTTTCGCAGGCTGCCCGCCAGTTGTTGCAAGGATTGCCGGGAGGTGTCTGTCAGGGATTCATTCAGAATGTCATTCTGACGAGGGATGGTGTACAACAACTTGATCGCAATAATAAACAGCACGATCAGATACGCGCTGATCAATGAGATCTGGATGATTGAAGGCTTTTGACTACTCCTGGACATAAACTTCACCCAGCCCCCATTCCTTGAGGATCAGGTAATCATCGATGTGAGCAGGCACCGGTTTGCTCATTGGAATATGTCGTAACAGGTCTGCGGAGTCACTCTCCTGACCCATTTGCAGCAAAGCGTTCATCACTTGCGCAGCAGCCTCTGCGTCAACGCGTGGATGTACCGCCAGAGGGTGCGGAAACATCTCCCGGGTCTCATAAATGATTCTGAGTTTTTCCTGAAGGATGTGTGGTTGTTCGAGCAGTGTACTGCGCACGCCACCACCGGCCGCGCTGCTGCCAACGGCGACGTTCAAATACACGGACGGGTGAGTCTGCACATACACCGGCGTAAAGCGAATACCAAAAATCTGCTGCAGGTCGGCGCGCATTAACAACGAGGCGCCCAAGGCGTTTGGCGATGGGAAAACAATCTCTTGGCCATCCAGCGCCATCGGGTCGGTAACAGGGCTGTTTTCTGCCACGACCAGGATGCCGGTGAGCATCAGATCGCCGTCTTTGACCAACGGTACATACCCTTGTAATTCATTGGCAATGACGGCGTGCCAGGGATTCATGTATACAAAATCGTAGTCGCCGCGGCCTAATGCTTGCTCAAACGCCGGAATACTGGGCTCCCCACGCAGATGAAATGTGTGTCCCGTGCGCGTTGACAGTTCATCCAATATAGGGCGCCAGACTGTGTTAATACGCTGCGCCTCAAACTGAGGGACAACCCCGACACTAAAATCAGCCGACACTGCCGTGCCCGCTACCACCATCAGCACAGTACACAGCAATGTTTGCTTGATTGATTCAGACAGGTCGCGGATCAGCAATCCCCCGGTGATTGGCGCTGTTCGGGTTAGGTGCCAGATAAGAACCAATAATCATGCCGGCCAGGCTGAATCCCAAACCAATAAACTGCGGTTCAAATGCGATATCCGGGATAGTGAACTCAACCAATAACCATGTACCCAGACCCAAACCAATGGACAGCGTTGCCCCCAGGTTGCTGGCTTTGCGCCAGAACAGGCCGGCGGTCAGCGGAACAAACACGCCGGCCAGGGTAATGCGATAGGCGTTAACCACCATGTCGTGGATGTTGCCGTCTGAGAGTATCGCGTTAAGAACAACCAACAAGGTGAATCCGAACACGGTATAGCGAGTATAGGTCAGCAACTGTGTGTCGCTCATGGCAGGGATCAGGTTCTTCAATACGTTTTCGGTAAACGTGACTGACGGTGCCAACAAGGTACCAGACGCTGTGCTCATGATCACTGACAGCAGCGCGCCAAAAAATATCACCTGCAACCAGAACGGCATATGTGTGGCTACAAAGGTCGGCAATACCAGTTGCGTATCGTTTTCCATCAGTGTCGCGGTCATGTCCGGGTCAATCATGCTGGCGCTGTACGCCAACATTAGCGGTACAAACGCAAAAAAGAAGTATGCGACGCCGCCAGCAGTGGTTGCCCAGACCGCGACACGCTCATTTTTGGAGGTGTTAACGCGCTGGAAAACGTCCTGTTGGGGAATGGAGCCAAGCGCCAGCGTAAAAAATGCCGCCATCCACGCGAGAATATCGATCATGTTCATGCTGGGCATCCAGTCGAATTTGCCCTCGGCAGCAGCGCGTTCCAGCACCAGTGGTAAGCCGCCCGCCATATCGGTTGCAGCATTGGTCACCAGCAGCAGGCCAATAACAATCACGATCATTTGTACAAAGGTGGTCACTGCCACTGACCACATACCACCCAACAAGGTATAGGTCAGCACCACGGCCGCGCCGATAATCATGCCCAGCGTCATGGACACCAGGCCATCGGATAACACGTTAAAGACTAGTCCCAGCGCGGTCACCTGAGCTGATACCCAGCCCAGATAAGACAACATGATGCAGATTGACAGCACCATCTCGATGCGCTTGTTGTACCGAATATGGAAAAAATCGCCCAGTGTCATCAGTTTCAGGCGATATAAAGGCAGCGCAAACACCAAACCAAACAGCACAAGGCAGGCCGCTGCGCCTAGCGGATCGGAGATTAGTCCGTGGAATCCTTCTTCCAGAAAAGTGGCTGAGATGCCCAATACCGTTTCTGCGCCGAACCAGGTTGCGAATACCATTGCCATGACCATATACATGGGCAGGCTACGACCCGCAGTGATGTAGTCACTGGCTGAATGCACATGTCGTGCAGCCAGAAGTCCGATGCCAATGGAGACCACAAGGTAAGCGACAACCAGTGCAAGCAGCATAATCAATCCCGGTATTAATCATGGTGGATAAAGCAGGTTAGGAACCTCCAGAGCACGTGATTCTGTGTCTCGGTCAAGGCCGGATAATATATAAAAACAGCAGACAAAAAAAAGTAATTTCTATTGGTTGAGCAGACAAAAGACTTGATTATGCAAGTTATCGGGATGAACGAGGGCTTTTTCGGGTGACAGATTCCCAGCTGACAGATTCTGTTTGGAGCGGTCACGCAGAGCAGAGTATCGACCAGGTCGACTTAGAGCATTCGTATATTTATCTGAGTTGAGCATGCCTTGCGTAGTTAAACGCACAAGGTCTTGCAAGCAGAATTTCTTGCTAAGAGAGAGTCGTTTTGCTAGTTTCCGTGTGCACTTATTCTGGCTGAAACACAGCGCCATCAGTCTGTGTCAGTATTTCGCCAAATGTGTAGCGGCTTCGAATTTCTGTCGAAATTTGTAGAAATTTGTGGCGATAGTTTGCTGAATTGTGCAGCGCAAGTTGCCCCGAGAATAATTGTTCGATTTTCACACTCTGGCACGTCTGCCAGGACATCTAAATAATGAGGGCTTGTCCGGTATTGTTACCAGGCTCAGCGCGAAAGGCACGATAACGAATGAAACATGTTACTGGTCTGATTTTCCTTGCGGCCATTTTGTGGTGGATTCTTTCTGGTTACACAAAGCCGCTGTTGATTTCCCTCGGAATCGTTTCAGTACTCTTTACTGCATTCCTCGCTCACCGCATGAAAGTTATTGATGATGAGAGCCACCCTTTGCACCTGAGCCTCGCTTTGATCAGATTCTGGGGCTATCTACTTTTGCAGATCGTGATTAGTAACATCAAAATGGTGATCATTATTCTGAGCCCCAAGATGGATATAGATCCTCGTGTACTGCGTGTTCGTGTCAGTCAGCACGGGGTGCTGGGTAACGCCATACTCGGTAATTCAATTACGCTGACCCCAGGCACGGTCACACTCGATATTGGTAATGGTGAGGTTGAGGTTCACGCCATTAATCGCGAGGCGGCTGAGGATATCGAAAACGGATTATTTGATCAGCGCATACCCAGCGACAATGGAGTCAACTCATGATTGCAGCTGCCGCCCTGGCAATTTTGGTCGCTATGTCTTTGGCAATTGTCAGAGCATTACTAGGGCCAACAATTTACGACCGCATTCTGGCCATTAATCTGTTCGGCACCAAGACTGTGATGCTGATTACCTTGATTGCTGCGATGGCTGGCCGCGCGGATTATCTGGATATTGCACTTGTCTACGCCATGATCAACTTCATTGGCATGATCGCTGTTTTAAAATTCTTCGAGTACGGCAGCCTTGGGCATGCCGGCTCCGACGGGCAAGAGGACTAAAGTAAGATGACGATTCTCGATATTCTGTCGGGTACACTGTTGTTGGCAGGTTGCGCACTTGGTGTGATTGGTGCGATCGGCTTGATCAGATTTCCGGATTTTTATACTCGCATGCACGCTGCAGGTGTGACCGATACGCTGTGTGCGGGATTGTTTTTGGGTGGCTTGGCAATTCAATTTGGCATGACGCTGGCAAGCGCAAAACTGTTGCTGATTTTTCTGTTTATGTTGTTTACCTGTCCAACATCGTCACATGCCCTGGCAAAGGCTGCCCGTCACGGAGGTTTAAAGCCTTGGACTAAAGCAGGCTCAGACGGCTTGGATGCAATGGGCCATGAGGGAGCAAAATCCAGATGATGTTAGCGCATTTGATCGATATCTTTCTTCTGGTGTTTCTTGCCGTAATATCAGTGGCGCTTTTGCGCATCAAAGATCTTTTAACTGCCGTAATGATTTTCGGCATTTATAGCCTGACATCAGCGTCATTGTTTATGGTGCTGGCTGCGGCTGACGTGGCGTTTACAGAAGCTGCAGTAGGGGCAGGTATCTCCATTATCCTGATGCTCGCAACATTGGCCATAACCGGACGTGAAGAAAAAATAGTAGAACGAAAATTTAAGCTGTTGCCGTTAATTATTGTTTCGATAACGGGTGCAACTCTTCTGTACGGCATTCGTGATTTACCACCTTTTGGCGTGGCGTCTAATCCGGCCCAGGTGCACGTGGCACCGCGTTACATTGAACAGTCCGCTGTTGAAACGGACATTCCCAATATTGTGACATCAGTACTCGCCAGTTATCGTGGTTTTGATACGCTGGGTGAGGTTGTTGTAATCTTCACTGCTGGCATTGGCGTAGCGCTGCTCATCGGTAGACGGAGACGTTTGCTTACTGCAAAAGAGGCATCCCGTCATGAATGACCATTTAATACTTCGGGTCGTAGGCAAGTTTCTGATCCCTTACGTGATGTTGTTTGGTCTGTATGTCCAGTTCCACGGCGATTTTGGTCCCGGCGGGGGCTTTCAGGCTGGCGCAATTTTCGCGTGCGGGTTTGTCATTCATACGTTGCTGTTCGGATCGCGCAGCACTGAGCAAATTGTCAGCATCGGTTTTCTGCGTGTGATTTCAGCCCTTGGTGTGCTGGTTTATGCAGGTGTAGGCGTCGCATCTTTGTTGTTGGGTGGTGAGTTTCTGAACTACAACGTACTGGCTGCCGATCCAATTACAGGTCAGCATATCGGCATCATTGTTGTTGAGTTTGGCGTGGGTTTGACAGTGGCCTCCACAATCACCTTGCTGTTGATGATTTTTGCAGAGCGGGGATTACCCTCATGAGTGGGCTTGGTATATGGAATTACGTCATCTTTATATTCCTGATGATGGCAGGACTATACATGATGATTTCCAGCAGTAATCTGATTAAAAAAATTATAGGTCTGAACGTTTTTCAGACGTCAGTATTCTTTATGTATATTAGTTTTGGATACGTTGAAGGCGGCGCGGGTCCGGTCCTGACGGAGGGCGTCACGCTTTATACAAACCCGTTGCCTCACGTGCTGATTCTTACCGCGATTGTTGTCGGTGTTGCAACAACAGCCGTTGGTCTGGCCCTCACCATTCGGATTAAAGAGTCGTTCGGAAGCATTGAAGAAGACGACCTGCACAAAATGGATCCCTCAATCTAATGTTAACGCATCTACCTGTTCTTGTCGTTTTGGCACCACTACTGGCGGCGCCTGTGGCCTCACTGATGCGTGGTGCGTTTGCACCATGGGTGGTTGCAACTCTGGTTTCCTGGTTCTCCCTTGTGTGCAGCCTGCTGCTGTTGGCGCAGGTAGGTGAGCAAGGGGTTATCGTTTACAACATGGGCGGCTGGGAAGCCCCATGGGGTATTGAATACCGTATTGATTTTGCCAATGCGCTGTTGTTGGTGTTGATAACCGGTATGGCCAGCGTGGTGATGCCCTATGCCCGTCTGAGTGTCAGACAGGAAATCGGTGAAGAGCGTAGCCCGATGTTTTACGCTGCCATGTTGTTGCTGATCCTGGGCTTGTGCGGCATGACTGCGACAGGTGACGCATTTAACATATTTGTATTTCTGGAGATTTCCTCGCTCGCCACCTATACCTTGCTGGCTATGGGTAAAGACCGCCGTGCGTTGACCTCTTCCTTCTCCTATCTGGTGATGGGGACGATAGGGGGTACTTTTTATCTGATTGGTGTCGGATTCTTATATGTTATGACCGGCACGTTGAATATCGTCGATCTGGCTGAGCGCTTGCCAGCCTTGAGCGACAGTGCCACTGTGCGCACCGGGTTTGCCTTCATCGTCACCGGTATCTGTTTAAAGCTGGCGTTGTTTCCATTGCACTTGTGGTTGCCCAATGCATATACCTTTGCGCCCTCGGCAGTGACTGCACTCATTGGTGCCACCGCTACGAAAGTGGCCGTATATGTTCTGGTACGCATGATCTTCACCATGTTTGGTGTCGAGTTCAGTTTTGTCGAGATTCCTTTATCGTATGTGCTGGTTCCATTAGCCGTAGTAGGGTTGCTCAGTGCATCGAGCGTTAGCATCATGCAGCTGAATATCAAACGTATGTTGGCGTACTCAAGCGTCGCACAAATCTCATACATTATTCTCGGAATTGGCATGGGTACAGCCATGGGGCTGACTGCCGCGTTGCTGCATGTGTTTAATCACGGCATCATGAAGGCTGCACTTTTTATGTCATTGGGTGCAGTTGCTTACAGGATGGGCGGCGTGGAATTGAAAGATATGAACGGTCTTGCCAAAACGATGCCGCTTACTTTCTGGGCATTTGTCATTGGCGGGCTTAGCCTGATTGGTGTTCCGCTGACGGTTGGTTTTGTCAGCAAATGGCATTTAATACTGGCAGCACTGGAGTTGGGCTGGTGGCCAGTGGTTGTGGTCATTCTCGTGGGCTCTATTTTGGCGCTCATTTATATCGGCAGGGTAGTGGAGGCCGGTTTCTTCAAAGAACCAGCGGATAACACGCGTCGGGAAGCACCTGCGGGATTGCTGATACCGCTTTGGATTTTGGTAATTGCCAATATCTGGCTGGGTATTGATACACGATTGACTGTTGATATTGCAGAGGCGGCTGCCGCGCAGTTGATGGCGGGAGGTGTTGTACTGTGAGTGCTAATGCTGCGTTGATTCTTACCCTGCTGATTCCACTAATTGGCGCTTTGCTGATAGGTCTCGCAGGCCGATGGCCCAATCTGCGTGAAGTGGTCACTATTTCCACAGCAGTACTTTTGTTTGCCGCAGTCATTCGCGTGCTGATCGGGTTTAATGATGGCGAGATGATCGGGATAGAGCTGGTCACAGTCTTTTCCGGCCTGTCTATTGCCTTTAACACTGAGCCGCTATCCCTATTGTTTGCGATGATTGCCAGCGGCCTGTGGATTGTGACGTCCATATATGCCTTCGGTTATATGCGAGGCACCAAAGAAAAAAATCAGACACGGTTTTATGTCTGTTTTGCAATTGCGCTGTTTGGGGCAATGGGCGTGGCGTTCTCGGCTAATTTGTTGACACTGTTTATTTTCTACGAAGTGCTGACAATCTCAACCTACCCATTGGTTACCCACAAAGGTGACGAAAAAGCTAAAGCAGGTGGTCGTACTTATCTGTTGATATTGATGACCACATCACTTGCGTTCCTGTTGCCAGCCATTGTCTGGACGTACGCGGTTGCCGGAACGCTGGACTTTGTACCAGGCGGGATTCTGGAAGGCAGACTGGACACGGCTGCGGCCACTTTCCTTTTGATGTTGTTCCTGTTTGGTGTTGCCAAGGCAGCCATCATGCCGGTGCATCGATGGTTGCCTGCTGCGATGGTTGCACCAACGCCGGTGTCTGCACTGTTGCACGCAGTGGCAGTTGTAAAAGCCGGTGTGTTTACACTGATCAAGGTCGTAATCTATATTTTTGGCACTGACTATCTCGCTGATGTTCCCTACGAGAGTGTAGCAGTCTACCTCGCGGG
>JAUSPW010000176.1 GCA_030652635.1 Pseudohongiella sp.
TTTGCCGGTTTGTTGCGTGGCAGCAAAACCGAAGTGATCAACTGCCTGACCAATAACCTGCAAGTGCCCGCCAGCGCCGAGATTGTGCTGGAAGGCGTGATCGAAGCAAATGACATGGCCGATGAAGGTCCGTTTGGTGACCACACCGGTTACTACAACGAGGTGGATAAATTCCCGGTGTTCACCGTGAAAAAAATTACCCATCGCAAAGACCCGATTTATCACAGCACCTACACGGGTCGCCCGCCGGATGAACCCGCCATGCTGGGCGTGGCACTCAACGAAGTTTTTGTGCCATTGCTGCAAAAACAGTATCCGGAAATTATCGATTTTTATCTGCCGCCAGAAGGCTGCTCGTACCGCCTTGCGATCGTCAGCATCCGCAAACAATATCCCGGACACGCCAAGCGCGTCATGATGGGTGTGTGGTCATTCCTGCGTCAGTTCATGTACACCAAGTTTGTGATTGTCACCGACGACGATGTCAACATACGCGACTGGAACGACGTGATCTGGGCCATGACCACACGCATGGATCCCGCTCGCGACACCGTACTGATCGAAAATACCCCTATTGATTACCTGGATTTTGCATCACCGGTGTCAGGCCTGGGCTCAAAGATCGGTATGGACGCCACCAACAAATGGCCCGGTGAAACAACACGCGAATGGGGGACGCCGATTGTGATGGATGCTGCGGTTAAAAAGCGTGTTGATGAACTTTGGGGTCAGCTTGGATTGTAAAAACGCTTTAAAGGGCTAGGGCTGGTGGTAGTCGGGCGGGGTCGCAAGGCAGGTAATTGCTTCAGATTACTTTGTTGCATTGGTTTGTTTACCGGTTTTTCTGAAAAATCTCACGGGGTTCAGCCAGGCCAGTAGCAGGTAGGTTAATCTCAGCGCGATTGTGGTGACCACAATCAGCACTAGCAGCGCAAAGACGCTGGTTTCGAATGTCCAGTTACCGTAAGCAATCAGAACATATCCGGGTTCATTGGCCAGTTGCAGCGCTAGAAACAATCCTGCGCCCATGGCGAGCAGGCTGAGTATCAGAATCTTTTTCACTCGTCGATCTCCTCAACCATGGTACCTGGGTCAGCGCCAGGTGTGAGTTCAGGTCCGGGCTCAGCATCTGGCTCAAGTGGCGGCGCTGACTCAAGCGATGCCGGACTGACATCGGGTGCAGCACCCTGAAGCTGCTCAATCAGCGACCTGGTTGCCGCGAGATCCGGAAGGTCTATCTGCACACTCTGTACGGAGAGGGCCTGCACGTCGTCATGCAACTGTATGGCTACTTCACTTTCCTGCATAAAGTAACGCTGCAACACCGAAGCAACCTGCTGTAGCGCATCCTCAAACAACAGCTGATCCGCTTGTATCACCGCAAACCTTGCCTGATCCAATAGCAGGCGCATTTGCAGTTTGATCAGATCCTCCTGATCGGAAGCCAGAAACTCCAACGGATTATGTTCGTTCTGGCGCCAGACAAAGATGCTGCGCAGCAGATCCACCACCGCTGCCGTCCAGCTTTGCTCCGTTTCAACAGCCGCGATCTGATCGCGTGTCACTCGCAGTCCTTGTTCGTACGAAGCTTGGCGAGTGCCGGTTACCGATACCGTTTCCAGCACCGCAGCCAGCTCAGTGACTCGTTGTGCCAGTGCCAGGCGGTCAGGGAACTGCAGCGACTCCAGTACAGTAATATCCTGCTGCAGGCTTTGCAACGCGGTTTGCGCAAGAGGATCAAGCTGATCGCGCAGCAGTACTAACACTGATCGCAGTAGTTGCAGCGCAGCCTGCGGATTAAATTCAAGCGTCAGTTTATGGTCAGCAAGGCGCATCAGATAAGCAGCCTCCGCGTTGATCCAACGCATATCGCGTTGGTGCAAACCAGCCACCTGTCGCTGTAATGCGGTAACCACTACCTGAGTATCTTGCAACTGTCGTTCCAGTCGCTGCTGCAAGCCCTGCAATCGCTGCTCGTCCTGCTGTTCCATGGCCTGCAACTCAGACATTGCCTGCTGTAATGCGCCCGAACTATCTTGCAGCAAAGCGACTTGTGCCTGTAACTCGCTCCGCATGTCGGTCTGTGCAACATCTAATGCAGCAGTAATCTGTTGGTTACTTTCCTGCAAAACCTGCAGCGATGCAGACTGACTCAAACTGAATCGGGTTTGCTGCCAATAAAATGCGCCTAAGGCTCCGCCAAGCAGAATGACGAGCAACCACAGTAGCCACGGCTTTGACTGTGCAGCAGGCCGCGCTTGCGACCGATTAGTATTGACCGTGGGCGAGATCGGGTCCGGCTCGACAGCCGCTAGCCCGTCTGTTCTGTCATGTTCACTGTTCAATATTAACTACTCCGTCAGGAACGAATCTGCAATTCTGTTTAAGCTTTTGGTTTTATCACCGGAGCAATAGCCTTCAAACTTTTGACCACGGATATCTCATCAGCGCCGCCCGCGTTGATCACAACATTGATGCCCGCATCCAGTGCACGTTGTCGCACACGTTCAGACGGGACAATCACCGGGATGGTTTTCAACACAGAGGCATCCTGATGCATCAAATGTAACAACACATCCAGAATTTGAGCACTGCTGGTAACAATGGCGTTAACGTGTTGCTCGCGGATCAAATCTGCCAGTACATCCTGCGAATAATCCGGCGTGTGGCGGTGATACAACTCCAGATAATCAACGGTGGCACCCCGCTCTCGCAAGGTTTCGGCCAACAGCTCACGACCGCCCACACCGCGAAACAATGCAATTTTTTTGCCTTCAACCTGACGCAGGCCAGGCAGCGCCAGCAGATCTTCGCTGGTCACGCCTTTGTCTGACACAAAAACCGGCCAGTCAAATTCCTTAAGCACTTGTGCAGTGCCTGGGCCAACCGCGTAAGCGCTGAGACCAATCGGCAACTGCGGCCAGTACCGGTCTATCCACTCCATGCCAATTTTTGCAGCATTGGTGCTTATAAAGATGGCTGCGTAGTAATGATCCAGATTCAGAATCATGGATTTGATTGTTTGGCAGTCGTCTACGTCTGTAACTGGTTCAATCTCGATCAGTGGCAGTTCACACACATTGCCACCCAAATCGATAATTGCCGAAGCAAGCGCGACTGATTGCGCAGCAGGTCGGGTCAATAATACCTTGATGCCGGATAAAGCCAGATCAGTCATTGCTCTTTTTCCAGTTGATTACTGATTACTCTGATTCACTGCGCCGCGTATAAAGCGGCCAGTATTTTGTCAGCTCCCTGCGCCAACAAGTGCTCAGCTGCGGTGATACCCAGCTGCTCTGCATCACGACGATGTCCACGAATTTCAGTACGCAATAGCTGTTTGCCATCGTTTGAACCCACCAGGCCACGCAGATGCAACTGATCGCCATCCAACTCGGCGAAACACGCAATCGGCACCTGACAACCACCATTCAAGCGTTTGTTCAGGGCGCGCTCGGCAACAACACGATCGGCGGTGTCATTGTCGTGCAAAGGGGCCAACAGATTCATGATGCGTTGATCACCTACCCGACATTCGATACCTACGGCGCCCTGCCCGCCAGCCGGCAAAGACAGGTCGGTAGGCAAAAATTGTGCGATGCGCTCATCGAGCTCAAGTCTTATCAGACCAGCAGCCGCCAGAATGATGGCATCAAATTCACCGGCATCCAGCTTACCAAGTCGTGTCCCCACGTTACCACGCAAGTCGGCGATGCGTATGTCCGGTCGCACACTGCGCAACTGGCATTGACGGCGTAAACTGGAAGTGCCCACGCAGGCGCCCAGCGGCAGTTCATCCAGTGACTCGTAGGTATTAGATACAAACGCATCACGCGGGTCTTCCCGGGGACAAATGACTGACAGGAACAAGCCTTCTGGAAACTCCATGGGTACATCCTTCATGGAATGCACCGCCAGATCCGCTTCGCCATCCAGCATGGCGGTTTCCAGCTCCTTCACAAACAGGGCTTTGCCACCGACTTTAGCCAGGGGCACATCCAGAATTTTGTCGCCCTTGGTAGCAATGCCCACCAATTCCACGGTCAAGCCGGGGTTGCGAGCCAGCAGCGCATCGCGCACGTATTCGGCCTGCCACAAGGCCAAAGGGCTGCGACGGGTAGCAATACGGATTACATCTGAAGCCATAACGCGTCCATTTTTTCAATTGATTGAGATGTCTGCCTGGCATTCTACGCCAAAAGTGGCCTAGATGTGGCACCCTGTGTGTCGGCAACGGCATCGCTCGTTCGCCCGCCACCAGCCTCATGATATACTCCGCCGCGTTTTCAACAGCAGGTAACCACTATGAGCAACAAACCAGCAGCGCCCGGCCAGAACAACAGCCACACTCTGTGGGGCGGCCGATTTTCGGAAGCCACCGATGCCTTTGTTCAGCGTTTTACAGCCTCGGTCAGTTTTGACCAGCGCATGTATCGCCAGGATATCCGTGGTTCGATTGCTCATGCGCGCATGCTGCAACAAGCTGGCATCCTGACGGAAGATGAATGCACCGCGATTGTGGACGGTCTG
Organism: Pseudohongiella sp.; assembly: GCA_030652635.1. GTDB lineage: Bacteria > Pseudomonadota > Gammaproteobacteria > Pseudomonadales > Pseudohongiellaceae > Pseudohongiella. Next base: position 4,531 of record JAUSPW010000176.1, read on the forward strand.
TTGGCCATTCAAACGGACATCGAAGCCGGCAATTTTACCTGGTCAGTTGAGCTGGAAGATGTGCACATGAACATCGAGTCCGAGCTCACCAAACGCATTGGCCTGACAGGCAAAAAGCTGCACACCGGTCGTTCACGTAACGATCAGGTGGCAACGGACATCCGCTTGTATGTGCGCGATGAAATTGACGTGATCGCTGCAGAACTGACGCGCCTGCAATGTGCGCTGCTGGATATTGCCGAGCGTGAAGCCGACACCATCATGCCGGGGTTCACACACCTGCAGACTGCGCAGCCCATTACCTTTGGCCACCACCTGCTGGCATGGTTTGAAATGCTTGATCGCGATTACAGCCGCCTGCTTGACTGCCGTAAACGCCTGAACAAGTCGCCGCTGGGCGCCGCAGCACTGGCGGGCACCAGCTACCCCATCAATCGTCACTTCACGGCGGAGCAACTGGGTTTTGATGCGCCCACACGCAACTCGCTGGACTCGGTCAGTGACCGTGACTTTGCCATTGAACTGGCCGCCTGTGGCAGCCTGATCATGACGCATCTGTCGCGCTTTTCTGAAGAGCTGATCCTGTGGACCTCCGCGCAGTTTGATTTTATTGATCTGCCGGATCGCTTTTGCACCGGTTCGTCCATCATGCCGCAGAAAAAGAACCCGGACGTCCCTGAACTGGTGCGTGGCAAAAGCGGCCGTGTCACCGGCCACCTGATCGCGCTGCTGATGTTGATGAAGTCGCAGCCGCTGGCCTATAACAAGGACAATCAGGAAGACAAAGAACCGCTGTTTGATCTGATCGACACCCTGCGTGACTGCTTGAAGGCTTATGGCGACATGGTGCCGGCCATCAAACCGAAAAAAGAAAATATGTATCTGGCGGCCAAAAAGGGTTACGCCACTGCCACCGATCTCGCTGACTACCTGGTCAAAAAAGGCCTG
>JAUSPW010000180.1 GCA_030652635.1 Pseudohongiella sp.
GAATACAAACACAGTAAGATCCAATTTGTGACACCGCAGCAGCCTTTCTTCAGACATGTTTTGCGCCCTTCACGAAGCATGACCCCCAAGCTCTTCTCCGCTGCGCTTCTGCTCATTCTCACATCCATTCAGCCACTCACCGCTGCCAACAACGACCAGCCATTTACCATCCTGGAGGCAAGCATTCCCGAGATGCAACATGCCATGGAATCCGGCCAGATGACATCCCGTGAACTGGTAGAACAATATCTCATTCGTATCGCGCTCTACGAGGAGCGGGTTAACGCGGTGATCGCGGTCAATCCGAATGCCTTGGCAGACGCCGACCGGCTCGACGCAGAAAGAGCGGCGGGACAGGTACGCGGGCCGCTTCACGGCATTCCCGTTGCCCTGAAAGACAATATCCATACCACCGACATGCCGACCACCGGTGGCGCCCTGGTGTTCCGGGATTTTGTGCCGCCCTACGAGGCCACGCTGACCACCAACCTGCGCGACGCGGGTGCCATCATTATTGCCAAGACGGTGATGACTGAACTGGCTAATTTTCTCGGCTCTGGCATGCCGGGCAACTACAGTGCGATTGGCGGTTATGGGCTGAACCCTTACGATCCCCGTCGTGACCCGCGGCAAGGTTTTGACGATGGCAGGCCCGTGATGGGCGTGGGTGGTTCGAGTTCGGGCATCGGCACGGCCATGAGTTTCTGGGCGGCCAATGTGGGCACAGAAACCTCCGGCTCAATCCTGTCTCCTGCCAATGCCAATATGCTGGCAGCGATCAAGCCAACGGTAGGGAGGATAAGCCGCTGGGGAATCATTCCCATCACAGCGGATCAGGACACTGCAGGGCCGATGGCGCGCTCGGTGACGGATGCCGCCATCATGCTGGGGGCACTGGAGAGCAAGGAACCTGATCCTCGTGATGCAGCAACCAGCCGTTGTGAGGCGCCGGCCAACAACGATTACACGCCCCATCTGCAGACCGACGGTTTGCGAGGCGCGCGGATTGGTATCCCCAGAGCGTTTTACTATGATCAGGCACAAGTCCCCGGCAGTGACGACACCCAGGGCGGCCTGAATGAAGAGGCCCGCGCCGTCATGGCCGCCGCGATAGCCGTGCTGCGGCAGCAGGGCGCGATCATCGTGGACCCAGCCAATATTCCCAGCGTTATTGACCAGGACCCGGCGCGCAACCTGCTTGCCAGCCCGCCCAGCAGTGTGCTGTCGTACGGCATGAAACGCGACTTTAATGCCTGGCTGGCTTCACTGGGAGACACGGCACCTGTGGGTACCCTGACGCAACTGCGCGAATGGAATCTGGCCAATGAAGGCCGGGGAGCGATTCCTTATGGACAGGCACGCATTGATGAAGCCGATGCACTGGATTTGATTGAATCGCTTGCCGCCTACCAGAGCGACCGGGCACGGGATCTTTTCCTGAGTGCCGAACACGGCATCGATGAGGTCATGGCCGAACTTGAGCTTGATGCGCTGCTATTCCCTGCCTCCTCCGGCGCCGCCATAGCGGCAAGGGCTGGGTACCCCACTGTCATTGTTCCGTTTAGTCGTGTCGCGAATGAATTGAATCCGCCATTGCCTGAGGGCTTCAATGCCGAGCCGCGGCCGTTTGGTGTCAGCTTTAGCGGCATGGCGTGCAGCGAAGCACGACTGATTGAACTGGCTTATAGTTTTGAGCAGGCTACGCGTGCGCGGATTGCGCCGCCTGATTTTCCCTGAATTGAGCTATGACGAAAGCGCTATGCAAAATTTGCGTATTGCTAATTCTGACAAGCCAATGGTTATGTATGATCTGGATGCTGTGTTTTCTGTAGACTACCGAATCAGACCGCAACATGGAGTGGTTAGGTGTTCTAGCGACCACACTCAATGTGCTGGTGTTCACAGGCCATACAAAACGTTTCCGCCGAAACTTTATTTTTAGTAGTTTTCTGATCGGAGTTCACTTGTACCCC
>JAUSPW010000191.1 GCA_030652635.1 Pseudohongiella sp.
GAGATCATTTTTTGATCTCTCCGTCCCCATCTCGATAAAAAGCTGGAAGTCAATCCAGACATCAGCCAGGTGCTATACTCCTTTCGGCACATCAATCACCATCATGACAAATAAGAGGTGTTCAATGAGTAAAAAGTCAGCAAAACCTCCAGTTAGTCCACAACGTGTTGAAAATAAGCAAAATCTGGTTTGGACGCCTGCTATGGCTCTGCGAGCAAAAACTATCTCGAAGAGCAAAAAACAATCAGTAGAGTTACTGCAGCGAGCGGGCATTTTGAATGAGCAAGGACAGCTATCAAAAGAGTACATCAGTTGAAACTAGTATCAAAAGGAGGTCAACGGAATGACCATTACCCGAAAACTGTCTCCCATTATCGGTTATCACGGCTGTGATCGCGAAATAGCAGAGAAAGTGTTGGCTGGTGAGGAGCATTTGAATGCCAGCAAAAATAGCTATGACTGGTTAGGGTCTGGCATTTACTACTGGGTTGACAGTTTTGCTCGCGCGATGGACTGGGCTGAATCGACCACTCGGTCCTTAAACGAGCCTTATGTCGTCGGTGCTTTTTTGGACCCAGGAAGGCCCGGCGATTTTTGAAAACTCTGCTCTCAGAGAAAAGACCCATATTCAGATAGCGGTCAGGACAAACCAGATGATTAAAGGATATTTCCGGCCTCAAGAGCTTTGCCGGTACAACCGGTAGTTATTTTAGTTCTTGAATAACTCACCCAATCAGGCTATCGCCAGCCACCCGCCCGCAAGGTTAAAGGCGGTGACGGAGGTATACCTCCGACGCCACTGATGGTCTAGTATATGACGCTGGAATATTAGTAAAACGGGGATAGTATGGCAAAAACTAAAGAAAACAGGGTGTTATTGCTGCATTCCACTGATAATGACATGGAAAAAGTTCTGGCAACGGCGTCTCGTCTGAATAGCTAAAGCAACTTCGCTGTACTATAGTACCCAAATCATGAGAAACGTAACTGTCACAGATACTGATATGCTGCCAGCGGCCAGTCAGGACGCCCAGACCTTGTTGTTTTGGGTGGAAGAGGCCAAATCTGATCCGATTGTAAGCAAGGTATTGACTACCAAAGCCTTCAAGCGGCTTAAGGACATATCATTCCTTGGCGCCATCGACTACACAAATGACTCTGGCAACTCTAGCCGTGCCAGTCGCAGCCGTGCCCATCATTCGCTTAACGTGGCAGGCTTGGCTAACTATGTCGCGACACACCGCAACTATGATGCGACTTTAAAGCGTCACTTGGTGCTGGCAGGGTTGCTGCACGACATTGGCCATTTGCCACTGTCACACAGTGCGGAGCCAGTTTTTAAGGCCAAGGTGGGGGTTGGTCATCATCATCTTGGAGAGCAGCTTCTTAGAGGCGAAATCACCCCTGGCAAAGAACTCTCAGGCATCCTGAAGAATGGTGTAGATATCGAGTTTATTGTCAGATTGATCTCAGGAGAGGTTTCGGAGACAGACGGCGGTGATCTGTTTTCAAGTGCCATTAATATCGACACCATCGATGGCATCATCCGCAGCTACGGCACGATAATGGACGAGCCCCATGACATCAATCGGTTGGCGGTGGCCAAGGCGTCATTTATTGATCAGAACTCAGGCCGGTACGCTATTCTGGATGCCTTCTGGCACATGAAAGACTTCGTGTATAAATACATTATCCATAGTAAAAGCGGCCTGTTAGCGGACTTTAAGGCCAGAGCATATTTTGAGGATATACAGTCTTCCCTCAATGAAATGGAACTGCTGGTATCAGAAAAACAATGGCGCAAGAACTACAAATGTCTTTTTGACCAACTATCTGATCAGGCTGACATTCCTCAGCCAGTGATCGATTTTACCCAGCGTCATTACGTCATTTTCGACTCGTATAGGGGCGCTAATCGCTATCGGGTTGAAAAGGAGGTATCACAGATGCCGCTTGATGAGCCTACAAGGGCTCGATTCCCTGAGCAGTACAGTTTTAGGCTGGAGAGGGCTCAACTGGTCTAGATTCAGGTGATGAATCACGGAGAGATTCAAATGGCAGAGTTTGCTGAATACCCTTGCATCTTAAAAGCGGAGCAGTTTACTGCCGATAAGTTGGCCACAATCAGGCACCATCTTGAGGAAGCGCTGAGCGCAAGCACATACAAAGACAAGATTACCGTCATTGCCGCCGGGTCGTACGGCAGAGCGGAGGCGTCACCAGAGTCGGATATGGATGTTTTTATTCTGTTCGATTCCGGCCTTAACCCCGATGACACTATTGTTTCCGAACAAGCTGCGATAAAACAAATCATTGATGTCAATGTGCCAAAACCTGTTGGCCAAACCGGCACATTTGGGACAAATGCCATTGTCACGTTTAACGAACTGACATCTAACATTGGCGGTGGTAACGAGAGCAACCAGTCCTTGACGCGACGTATGCTGTTTTTGCTCAACGACATTATTCGCTACTACCGCACTATTGCGATCGATTTCGAGTACAAAATTTCAGAGCAGAATAAGGAGTGGGGATTGCGCAGCATAAAACTGCGTTTTTCACGAAAACTTATTTATTTTGGTGGTCTTGTTGTTGCGGCCGAGCTGGTTGGTGGAGAGAGAGCTGACAAGATACAGCGAGCCAATGAGCTATTTGCGATGCCTGTATTGGTGCGACTGCAAACGTTAGCAGGGCAGGATGAACAACTTGCAGTCCTGTTGTCGCACTATGAATATTTTTTGCAGAGGATCTCAGAGGCGCGAGTTAGGATGCCCCTCAAGACAGTGACCAGAGATAATCGGGAAGAAAGCGCTGAATTTCGCACGCTGAGGGACGTCGGAGTAGAGTTCTCAAAATCACTGGAGGCCTGGTTAAAAGCCCGATACCCATGCGATCACCCCATACACCACGCATTATTATTCTGATGGTCAGAGTATTTCTGCGGCACGCAGCGACGGAATACAACGAAACCAATAGATGGTTAGGCAAGACAAATCAAAAGCTTAGCCCAAAAGGATTGGTGCAGGCGCAGCAAGTAGCCAAAGAGTTGGCCGTCTATCGTTTTGACGTTATCTACAGCAGTCCTCTCAGTCGCGCGATACAGACTGCTGAGTTGGTTGCAGCCTCTCAAATCAATTCTTGCAGAATTCAAGTGTTATCAGATCTGGCTGAGCGTGGATTCGGTGACTTGGAAGGACGTGTGAAATGTGAGTCCGACAGACGCAGCTTGGATCAGCTGCCTACAGTAGAACCAGCCCTGGACTTTGAAAGGCGATTGCAGCGAGTATGGACCGCGGTAAACCCTGATTTAGAAAATATTTTGTTTGTGTCGCATTCAACGGTCTTTAGCAGAATGCTGGCAATGGGGATGATACGGTCAGAGTCTGGCCGCAATCGATTGGAAAACGCTGAGTATTCGTTACTTTTATCGATACCAATTTAAAAAAACACACCCATTCAGGCTATTGCCAGCCAGCAGCCACAAGGTTACTATCCGTTCAACGATTGAACATGGGGTCGGACGGGGGATGGAC
>JAUSPW010000193.1 GCA_030652635.1 Pseudohongiella sp.
GAGATCATTTTTTGATCTCTCCGTCCCCAATCTGGTTCAAGCTGGTTAAAAAATGATCCCTCCGACCCCAAGCCCACAAGCCCACCTTACTCGGAGAAACGCAATGACGCCGGATCTTGTGCACTATGGCGAATGCGGATAGTTGTCACGCCGGCGCTCTCTGCGGCATAGTAAATATTGTACTTCTCGAAAGGCATTAGCCGAACGCCCTCTGGTAATGCATTGCGGCTCACACCCATACCCGGCTTGCTCTCCAGTAAAGAGCAAACGGCTTGGATCTTTTTGATGTAGCCATCCGCCACTGAAACACTGTCTACAGCAATGAATTCCCAGATAGAGACTAAATCGGACTCAGCTTTAGGGGTAAAGAATAGCGCCATATTTATGTCAGTTCTTTTTTGGCGGCAGCCGCGCGTTTACGCCCTGTTGCACAGATACGTGCAACAGCATTTTCATCAAAAGGGGTCGATTTACCTGACGTAAACTCCTTTAACCCCTGCACCAGGGAGCGCTCGAGATCACGCATTTTCATTTCCTCAAGCGCTTGCGCTTCATCGTACGAATAAACAACAGCCACCGGGCGGCCCTGTTTCTCAATAGTAATACGCCCGCTCCTGGCGCTATCAAGGATTTGACCGAAATTTTTGGCGGCCTGCGTTGCAGATACTGTTTTCATTTCACAAACTCCACAAAATACGGATTTTACGGAATACTTATGCCATGAACAAAAACGTTAATCAAGTGGGGATTTGGGGGGCGAAGGGCTTGAAATATCCAGAGTCGGGGACATCTGAATCGCCACCAGCTAATTAAACTACTTTAACAACCATAGAACCCGGGAGGCACCTGGGGACGTAGACCGCCTCCGTCCCCAGCGCTATAGTTCGAAGAATAAAACGTGTAACCATCGGCTTAAGGAAACCACCATGCGCTCACTGATGCTTGCGACACTGTTGTCCACACTCACACTCCCGCTCACCCTACACACCCAGCCCCTGCACGCTCAAGGCTTGTCCGGCACGGTGGAGCCCGGCAGCGCAGCGCATCAGGCGCAAATAGAACGCTTTCGCAGCCCCGCGCCCACCGCCAGCCGGCTGGTCAAAGCCGACGAAGGCTTCCTGCCGCTGCCCTCCACACCGGCGGATTTCAGTGGCCTACGCTACGAGGTCAATGGCCAGTCGTTCTCGCTGGATGATTACATGACGCAAACCCACGTCTCCGGATTGCTGGTGCTCAAAGACGGCAACATCCTGCTCGAACGCTATGGTCTTGGTAATACAGAATCATCGGTCTGGATTGCTTACTCCATGGCCAAATCCGTGACCTCATTGCTCTACGGTGCCGCGATTCAGGACGGTTACATCAGCAGTCTGGACGCAGCCGTCACCGACTTTCTGCCCGCGCTCAAAGGCTCCGCGTACGATGGCGCCAACCTGCGCGACTTATTGCAAATGGCGTCCGGCGTGCAATGGAATGAAAACTACGCGGACCCGGCCTCTGACGTGGGCAACTACCCCGGCAACAACGTGGTGCAGTTTCTGGACTTCATGAAAAACAAACCACGTGTGGCCGCGCCCGGCGAACGCTTCAACTACAGCACCGGCGAAACCGATCTCGCCGGCGTGGTGCTGCGCGCGGCCATCAGCAACAATCTCGCCACCTACCTGCAACATAAAATCTGGATGCCGATCATGGAATCCGATGCGTGGTGGGCCACCCACGGTTATGGTGGCGGCGAGCGCGGCGGCTGCTGCCTGTTTGCCACCCTGCGCGACTATGGCCGGTTGGCCCAGTTTGTCCTCAACGACGGCGTTTTGCCCGACGGCACCCGCGTGCTGCCCGAAGGCTGGATTGCCGAATCGGTAGCGCCATCGCCTGCTGATGACGGCTACGGCTACTTCTGGTGGCTCAACGACGATGGCACCTTCCGCGCCTCAGGCATCTACGGACAGGGCATCTACTTTGATCCCGAGGAAAACATGGCCATCGTGGTGACCAGCGCCTGGACCGCCGCGACGGTGGCCACCGCAGCACAGCACCGCAATGCCGTGTTCCGAGCGATTGACGGGTTTGTTAATTAGGGCAGGTAATGGGGCGCGGGCTTGGGGTCGGGGGCATGCCTCCGACCCCAACAAGACCCAATGCTCAGAACAACTCCGCCGCTCCGATTAATGGCAGAATCCGCAACAACACTTGCTCAAGCACCCCGTTACCCGCCTTGGCCTCAAATTTCGCGTGGCGCTCACGCCAAGACAATGTTTGAATCAAATTTGCGGCAACGACCGACGGTTCAACCAGATTATCAAGCGGGACCTCGGTCGCTGCGCCGCGGATACTGGTACTGACAGGGCAGCAAATCAGCAATCCCGTCAGTTGATTGTATTGGCGCGAACTCAGCACCAGTGCCGGCCTGTACTTACCAATCTCCTTGCCTTTAGTCGGCTCAAAATCGAGCCAGACAATATCGTTACGCTCAGGGATATACATCGACATCACAGATCCGTTTCTGCATCAGTCAGTTGAGCCAACTCATCGGCGTGCGCGGTGTGAGGCGACATTCCTTGCAGAAGTTCAGCTTCGGTGTACGGAAGTTTAAACACCGGTTCCGGCGTCGCAGCAGCCTCGATCACAATCTTGCCCTCCATGACATGAATGTTTATCTGACTGGTAACATCAAGCCCCGCCTGCGCCAGAATAGTTCTGGACAGCCGCACGGCAGCACTGTTACCCCATTGTTTGATTTCACTTTGCATGTTCGGCAGCTCGATTGATCTTGTATCTACATATGTAGACACTAATTAGCAGCAGCAGCCCTGTCAAGGTTATAGAACAACTTTGGGGTCGGAGAGATCATTTTTTGATCTCTCCGACCCCAATCTGGTTCAAGTTGGTTAAAAAATGAACCCTCCGTCCCCACCCATAACACCACCACTTTCAAAATCAGAGTTTGATAATACAGGTGTGTTTTGACATACTGATTATCTTACTACCACTATTGATCACGACAAATAGCGTCTGAGGCAGCCAATCATGAACCGCAGGCAATTAATCTTATTGGATAAGTGGCACAAAAAAGCCAACAGGAAACCACTGGTCGTCCAAGGTGCGCGACAAGTGGGAAAGTCCACCTTGATCGAACTCTTTACTCAGCAGCACAAGCTGCCTTTGGCGGCAGTCAATCTGGAGCGTTTTTTTGACCTGACACCAGCGTTTGATAGTAACGACCCGCGCACCATTCTGAACACGTTGGAAGCATTGCCCAAAATCGGTTCGATACAGGCACAAAGCCTGCTGTTTCTGGATGAGATCCAGGCTGTTCCTGAAGCCATCCCTGCGCTGCGTTATTTCTACGAAGATATGCCGGAACTGGCCGTTGTCTGTGCAGGCTCCTTGCTTGAGTACGCGTTGCGCGACCATCACTTTTCGATGCCAGTGGGACGCGTTGAGTATCTGCACATGGGGCCAATGACCTTCACAGAGTTTCTGGACGCCCTTGATGAACCGCGACTGCTCGCCACCATTAACGAATACGCGCCCGGCCAAAGCATCAACCCGGTTATTCATCAACGCCTGCTGGAACTGTTACGTCACTACTTTTATGTCGGCGGCATGCCGGAGGCTGTCAGCGTGTTTGGCGACACGCGCTCGCTGCAGGAGGTGAGTGACGTACACAGCAGCATCATTCAAACATACCGCGAGGACTTCCCCAAATACATTGGTTCGCGCAGTCTGTCGCGCATGCAACATGTGTTCAACTTTGCAGCGCGCAACATCGGCAAAAAAGTCAAATACAGCCAGTTTTCGTCTGATGATGCCAGCGTGACGATTAAAACCGATCTTGAGTTGCTGTGTATGGCACGGGTGTTATCCAAAGTGGTGCACAGCCACTGCAATGGCCTCCCGCTGCAAGCCGAAACGGAAGACAAAATCTACAAACTACTGTTTCTGGACATCGGTCTGATGAACGCCATCTGCGGCTTGAACTGGCGCAGTCTCACCGATCTGTCGGAGAGTGCATTAGTCAATGAAGGCGCTATCGCCGAGCAGTTTATTGGTCAGCATCTGCTGGAACTTCTGAGCGGATCTCCCAATCGCGACCTCACCTACTGGCTGCGCGAAGGGCGCGCTAACAACGCCGAACTGGACTTTGTCATCGCGCTTAATGGCCAGGTGCTGCCTGTCGAAGTCAAAGCCGGCGCCACCGGAAGCCTGAAATCCCTGCATCAATTTATGGGTGAAAAACAACTGCCACTGGCGGTTCGCTTTGACCTGAACACTCCCAGCCGCCAGACCATCCGTACTCGCATCAAGCAGGGTGAACAGGTAAACGATATTCAATACGAACTTCTGTCGCTGCCGCTGTACTTGGTGGAGCGACTGCCCGCACTGGTTTAAAGAGGGACTGAAAGGGATTGGGGACGGAGGGATCATTTTTTGATCCCTCCGTCCCCAAGCTGGTTAAAAAATGATCCCTCCGTCCCCCAGGCTCCATGGTTTATAAAAAAGGTAACAGACATGATTATTGACGGAAGAGTACGACATAACCATAATGGTCACTCAGAATTCAACAAGCAAACGACAACATCCAGAGTTTTCACTCAACAGGATTAAGGAACTTGCTTCAAAAGGTAAAGTTAACTACGGATCAAGGGATGTCCATCGTGATGTTGTAAATCTTTCTTACTCATTTACGGACGTCTGCAATTGTCTATGCGAACTTGATAAAAGCAATTACGTCGAATCAATTTGCTACGAAAAATACTCAGGCTGGTTTGACGTTTATCATTGCGCATGGCAACTAGCGGAACAACCAAGTGATCCGCTGTATCTAAAACTAAAACTGGACAGAGATTGCATTACGATTGTCCTGGCATCCTTTCACAGAGAAGGCTCGTTATGACAGCATCTCCACTTTGCCCCATGTGTGAAACAGGGACACTGACCCCCCTCACATTCGACGATTCATTTATATGCAAAGGCAAAACTATCAACGTGCAAGGTCTCCAGGGTATGCACTGCACACAGTGTGGTGCTGACCCTATTCTGACTGAGCAGATTTTGTCCAACCAGCAGAAAATAGCGGATGCCAAACGCGCAGCTGCGGGCATGCTCACCAGTGCGGACATCAGACAAATCAGGCAAACATTAAAGCTGTCCCAAAAAGACTGTTCCTTGTTGCTTGGCGGTGGCCCCAACGCATTCTCCAAGTACGAGCGAGGAGAAGTTTTGCAAAGCGACGCTATGGATGCGCTGCTCTACATCGTCCATAAATTTCCCTTCACACTGGATGCTCTGCGCCACCGTCATAACGGTGACACAGTCACCAAGTTGGTTAATGAAGAGTAAACAGTGGGTTCGGGGTCGGAGGGGCTGGGGTCGGAGGCAAGCCTCCCACCCCCGCCCGCAGGGTTACAGTAGCTATAGAATCATGAGACACTTGCCGGGCTTACGGAATTAATCCGTATCACAAGCAAGGTGCCCGTCAATGAACAAAGTGATTCGCTACGAGATGCAATGGGACAAAGAGACCCATGCGCTGGCAGAGCGCGCCGCTCAGGCGTCGGGACTGGGCAGTGTCAAGGCGTACGTGACGCAGTTGGTCAGACAACATGCACCGGCAACCCTGCAGGCGCATCAGACAATGCAGCTGAGCAATGAACAGTTTGATGCGTTCTGCCGTGCCTGCGACGTACCGCCGGCACCGTCTGCCAAGCTGCGACGCGCAGCTCAAGCACTTGACCAGGAAGGTCTGAATCCACATGGCGAAGGCTGAGTTTGTCGCGCTCGAACTCCAAGACGTAACAATACAGACGTTCGATTGTGGCAAGCACGCCATCAACACCTATCTGCGGCGCTACGCGGCCAAGAATATGGCTTTGAACCTCAACCGCACGTTTGTGTTGCCTGTGCCACAGCAATCCGGTAAATCCCACGTTGCCGCCTTCTACACGCTGGCGTTACAGACAATCGTGCGTGCCGACCTGCCAGACCCCGCGCAGCTGCCCCGCTACCCGTTGCCTGTGATTCTGCTGGCACAGCTTGGTGTTGACCAACATTATCAAGGCCGTGGCCTGGGTGCTAAAACACTGGTAACGGCGCTGCGTCATGTGTGGCGCCTGGCGTCGGCTCCCGACGGCATCGCCGCCATGGGTGTCGTACTCGACGTGCTCGATCAGGATGCCGCACAGTTCTATCAACACTTTGACTTCTTTTTGCCGCTCGGCGAACAACCCGACCGGTTGTATTGTCCCATCCGCTCGCTTGTATCGCTTTAGTATCTTTGGGGCCAGCTTTGGCATATTTGGGGACCGGCATCTTTGGGCGTAGCAGCCTCTGTTGATCTATAACTCAACACACGGGCCTCAGGATTGATCATGGATGAACTTTCAGTACACGGAATATTTTGAAAAACATGTCTTGCGCAAGCGGCCTTGCCTGCAAAAACACTGGTGTGAACAAGTGCTTGTCAGGCCATACAAGTTCGAACCTCAAGAGGGAAATCGCTTCAGATTCTGGGGGGCAGTTGATGAATTGGATGGCCGTTACTTGAGAGTGGTCACGTTGGCAGATAAAGTAACCATCCACAACGCGTTTCCAGATAGGGGCTTCAAACCATGAAATTGAATTATTCACCGGAGACAGATTCCCTCTATATAGACCTGTCCGACAGGGTCAGTGCCTCAAGCAACGAGATTTCAGAGGGTATTGTGCTGGACTACGACGCAAACGGCGAGTTGGTCGGCATCGACATTGATAACGCCAGTCAGAAAGTAGATTTGAATCGTTTAACTGTCAGCCGTTTGCCCGGAACTATCGAGACGGAGGCTGCTTAATCCGTTTAAACAACTTGGGGACGCAGGCATTGGGTAATATCGATTCCTAGCCGATCGCCGTCCAATCCTCAATCGGCAAATTGCCAGGCAGACGCGCAAAGGCGCGGTCACGGGTCACCAGTATGGCGCCCACTGCGCGGGCGTGCGCAGCTATCATCATGTCCAAAGGGGCCAGTGATATACCGGCGGCTTCACTGGCAGCACGCAGATTCCCATAGGCTTCAGCAGCCTCTGAGGTCCAGGGCAGTGTTTCAACACGAATAAGAAACTCACCCACGCGCTGAGCCAGTCCCCCTGGGTGTCCACGTTTGGCAACTCCGTAGCGCAGTTCGGCCTCCGTGACGGCTGATATCACGATGCTTTCCATCGGCAACCCCGCCAGACGTTCCCGCACACGCGGGATGTCGCCCTTGATGATATGGCTGGCGATATTGGTGTCGAGAAGATAACGCATTACGCTGGCGTGTCCGCAAACGGGTCTCGGGTATGCGCGCCCTGATTGCGGTCGGTATCGCTCATGAAGTCCGCAGGCACATCGGTAGTGGTATCAAGCGCGAAGAAATCATTCCAGGACGAAGGGCGCCGGGAAAGAATCACATCGCCAGTGTGCGGGTCGCGACGGATAAAGACCTCCGTGCCTTCGAAGCGGTATTCCATCGGCAGGCGGACTGCCTGACTTCGTCCTGTGATAAAGAGTTTGGCGGTGTCTGTCATGGGAATCTCCTGACCAGATAGGTATCACAGTATCTATCAGCACGAAATAGATATCAAGGTATCCGTCCCCATAATCGCTTGATGTTAGACTGCCCGCTTTGTTTACGGACTCGGAACCACATGATGATTGCCAACGCTCTGGGCCCGGTATTTCTGCTGATACTGTTCGGCGCGCTACTGCGCCGGATCAATTTCCCCGGTGCCGAGTTCTGGCCGGGCATTGAACGGCTGACCTACTATGTCGCCTTTCCCGCGCTTTTGGTGCACCGGCTGGCCCTGGCCGACTTCAGCAACGCCGACTTCGGCCGCTTTGCGCTGGTCATCTGCGTCGCGGTTTTTCTGACCAGCGCGGCGGTGTGGTTGCTCAAACCCTGGGCAAGCCGCAACGCACCCGACTTTACCTCACTGTTTCAAGGCGCGATCCGCTTCAACACCTATATAGGCTTGGCGGTGGCCAGTGCACTGTTTGGCGATCCGGGGTTGGTCGTTGCCGCCATCGCCGTGGCCATCATGATCCCGCTGGTTAATATCCTCTGCGTTATCACCTTCACTGTCGCCATCGACGGCAATGGCAAGCGGCCCCGCGATCTGCTCAAAGGCCTGTTGACCAACCCACTGATTGTCGCCTGCCTGCTGGGCGTGGTGCTCAACATCAGCGGCGCAGGGCTGGGCGCTGGCTGGTTTGGCGTATGGATTGAAGAGTTTCTGGCGCGTGTAGGCGCCGTCGCCTTGCCGCTCGGCCTGCTTGCCGTGGGCGTTGCGCTCAGCCTTGGCACCGTCAGACGCGACTGGCCCACCATCGTGCTGGCCAGTGTGTTCAAATTTGGCATTTTCCCGGCGCTGACCCTGGGCCTGGCAATTTGGCTGCAACTGGATGTGCTCAGTCAGCAGGTTCTGCTGCTGCTGGCATGCCTGCCAACGGCTTC
>JAUSPW010000194.1 GCA_030652635.1 Pseudohongiella sp.
AAGATCATGGACTACGGCAAACATATTTTTGATCTGAAAAAGCAGAAAGCTGCTAACAAGAAGAAGCAGCGTAAAACACAGCTGAAAGAAATCAAGTTTCGACCAGGGACGGAAGAGGGGGATTATCAGGTAAAACTACGCAACCTGATACGTTTCCTTTCTGATGGGGATAAGGCCAAGGTATCGTTGAGATTCCGCGGTCGTGAGCTTGCCCATCAGCATCTTGGATTGGAGCTCGTACAACGTATCGGCAAGGATCTTGAAGATTACGGTGTTATTGAGCAAGAACCCAAGATGGAAGGCAGACAGATCGTGATGGTTCTGTCGCCCGCGAAAAAGAAGAAAGTCTGACAGCTGTCAGGCTTTTGTAATCTAAACACTTATCGCCAGTGATGGTGAACAATGCGGAGTCGTTAGACGAATGAGCAACAAGATGAAAACCCATAGTGGTGCATCCAAGCGTTTCAAAAAAACAGCTTCTGGCTGGAAATGCAAAGGCGCCAACAAAAGCCATATCCTCACCAAAATGACTACCAAGCGTAAGCGTCAATTGCGCGGCACGGCACTGGTTAAAGCCTGTGACAAACCGTTGATCGATCGCATGATGCGCGTCATTTAATAAACGAATATTCGGAGGATTGAGATATGGCACGAGTTAAACGCGGTGTAACGGCACGTCGCCGTCACAAAAAGATTTTAAAACAAGCCAAAGGTTATTACGGCGCGCGCAGTCGCGTCTATCGGGTTGCCTTTCAGGCGGTCATCAAGGCAGGACAGTATGCCTATCGTGACCGCCGCGCCAAGAAGCGTGTATTCCGCTCTTTGTGGATTGCACGTATTAACGCACAGTCACGGGCCAATGGCATGACCTACAGCCAGCTGATTGCTGGACTGAAAAAGGCCAATATTGGTGTTGATCGACGCGTTATGGCTGATCTGGCTGTGCATGACAAAGCAGCGTTTGCTGCATTGGTAAATCAGGCAAAAGCCAGCCTGGCACAATAAAGTGTTTTTTCTGCAGAGCCGGTTCAGGCGCTACGCGCTTGTGCCGGCTCTGTGCATTTCATGGTATAAGCGGATTAGTCCATGACAGACACAATAGCTTTGTTGAATGGCGCATTGGCAGCCATCGCAGCAACTGATGACGAGCGCATGCTTGATCAATTGCGCATTGATTATCTAGGAAAAAAGGGACAACTTACTGAACTGCTTAAAGGTCTAGGTAAGTTACCCGCCGAGCAGCGTCCAGCCGCTGGCGAACATATAAATGAAGCCAAACGTCAGATCCAGTACGCACTCGATGCCCGAAGAGACATCGTTGTTAAAAAAGCCCTGGAAGCTCAATTGGCTGCAGAAACCATCGATGTCAGTCTTCCTGGTCGTCGCCAGAGTTGTGGCGGTTTGCATCCAGTCAGCCGCACGATTGACCGTATTCGGCAACTTTTCGAATCTGTTGGTTATGCCGTTGCTGAAGGCCCTGAAATCGAAGACGATTACCATAACTTCGAAGCCTTAAATATCCCTGGGCATCATCCGGCTCGTGCCATGCACGATACCTTTTACATCAATCCCACAACAGTGCTGAGAACACACACATCACCTGTGCAAGTCCGGGTAATGGAGCAGGGCAAACCACCCTTCCGTATGATTTGTCCAGGTCGTGTATATCGTTGTGATTCAGACCTGACGCACACGCCAATGTTTCACCAAGTTGAAGGTTTGTTAATTGATGAACATGTCACATTTGCAGATTTAAAAGGCACCTTAGCGGATTTTCTTCAGAATTTTTTTGAGGCCGATCTTGCAGTTAGGTTTCGCCCCTCTTACTTCCCATTCACCGAACCCTCCGCTGAAGTTGATATGAGCTGCGTAATGTGTTCTGGAAAGGGCTGCAGGGTCTGCAAACAAACCGGTTGGCTGGAAGTATTAGGCTGTGGGATGGTTCACCCATCCGTGCTTGAAAGTTCAGGCATTGATAGCACCAAATACCGGGGATTTGCCTTTGGAATGGGCGTAGAACGCTTGGCAATGTTGCGTTATGGCGTGAATGATTTGAGGCTGTTTTTCGAAAATGATCTGAAATTTTTGCGACAGTTCAACTGATTTTGAGACTATGTTCCACGGTTAGTGCAAGCAATTGACTCTGACAAAACCTTGTTTGGACGGTAAGAGCGACACAGCATGATTTTTACACAACAATGGATACGTGAGTGGGTTGATATCAACCTCGAGCCATCAATACTCATCAGCCAATTGACAATGGCCGGACTGGAAGTTGATGCACATGGTCCTGTCGCAGCTGACTTCAGTAAGGTTATCGTTGCTGAGGTCCGTACTGTTGTACAACATCCGGATGCTGACAAATTACGCGTCTGTGAAGTGTTTGACGGCAAAGACTTGCTACAGGTTGTTTGTGGCGCCGCCAATGTACGTCCGGGACTAAAAGTACCCTACGCTCAAATTGGTGCTCAATTACCCGTGTTTGCCCCGGCTACACCAGACTCACCGTCGTTCTTCAGTATAAAAAAAGCCCAATTGCGCGGGATAGAATCCTTTGGGATGCTGTGCTCTGCACAAGAGCTTGGCATGTCAGAAAGCTCAGACGGGCTGTTGGAATTACCGGATGACGCACCCGTGGGTGTTTGTGTGCGTGAGTATTTGAAAACAAACGATGTGTTCTTCGAGATGGATCTGACACCCAACCGCGGAGATTGCCTGAGTATCAGAGGGCTGGCTCGCGAAATTGCCGCGCTGAACAATCTTGAATACAAAGAGCCGGTTTTCAATGCCGTGACACCAGATATCGCTGATGTATTCCCGGTCAGAATTGATGCCAGTGCGGAGTGTCCCAGATATTTTGGCCGCGTCATTAAAGGCATCAATCCTGATAGCAAAACACCGCTCTGGCTCCAGGAAAGACTACGTCGATGTGGGCTCAGAAGCATTGATCCTGTTGTGGATGTGACAAACTATGTGTTGCTTGAACTCGGACAACCCATGCATGCCTTCGATCTGCAGCATCTGCAGGGTGGCATCGTTGTTCGCATGGCTGAAGCCGGTGAAAAGATTGTGCTGCTTGACGGCAAGCAGATCGATGTTCAGCCTGATACTTTGTTAATCACCGACCAGCAGGGGCCGCTTGCGCTGGCGGGCATCATG